>CAJMRA010000290.1 GCA_905215675.1 uncultured bacterium
GCGCTAGCCAAGGGGTTCCCCCTCCCCCCTCAATCCCCAAAAACAACAACAAAAACAACAACACACAACCACACATACAAGGCTATGCGAAACATACTGAATGACACGCTGCCGGAGCTGACGGCATGGATGACGGAAGAGCTTGGGGAGCCGCGTTTTCGTGCGGCGCAGGTCTGGCAGTGGCTATGGCAGAAGGGCGCGCGGGATTTTTCCGATATGACGGACGTTTCCAAGTCATGCCGTGCGCGGTTGGCGGAGACGGCGCACATTGTGTGGCCGGAGGTGGTCACGGTGCAGGAGAGCCGCGACGGCACGACCAAGTTTTTGCTGGCCATGGAGGACGGCGCGCAGATTGAGACGGTGCTGATCCCTTCGGATGACCGGGAGGGCAATCGCCGCTGGACGCAGTGCCTGTCGTCGCAGGTGGGCTGCGCCATGGGCTGCACCTTTTGCAGCACGGGCGACATGGGCTTTGAACGCAATCTGACGCACGGCGAGATTCTGGGGCAAATTCTTGTGGCGCGCGCCCACCTGAACGACAACCGGCCGGACTGGCCCATTCTCCGCAATCTGGTCTTTATGGGCATGGGCGAGCCGCTGCTGAATCTCGGCAATGTCATGCGCGCGTTGCAGAGCCTGAACAATGATCGCGGGCTGAACTTTTCGCCGCGCCGCATCACGGTTTCCACCTGCGGCATAGAAAAGGGACTGCGGGAGCTGGGCGAATCGGGCCTTGCCTATCTGGCGGTGTCGCTGCATGCGCCCACGCAGGAACTGCGGGCGCGCATCATGCCGAAGGCCGCGCGCTGGCCCCTGCCGGAGCTGCTGAAGGCGCTGGCGGCCTATCCGCTCAAGACGCGGGAGCGCATCACGTTTGAATATCTGCTGCTCGGCGGCGTCAACGACGGGCCTGAGCAGGCGCATCAGCTGGCAAGGCTGGTCAGCGAAACCACGCGCGGCAAGCTGAACCTGATCGTCTACAATCCCGCCGAGGGTTCCCCCTATGCGGCCCCCGATGAGGCAAGAGTACTCGCCTTTGAAAAAATCCTGTGGAATCACAATATTACAGCCATCATCCGCAAGAGCAAGGGGCAGGATATCAAGGCCGCCTGCGGCCAGCTCAAGGCGGCGAACAAGGCGTTAAACACATAAAAATCCTTGTGGGGAAAGAGGTTAGATACATTTTTTTACACTTTTTCCCCTAATCTCCGCCGCTGCCGTGCCGAAAAGCCCATTGTGGCTGAGGAAAACGGCCTCGGCACGTCCCGGAACGGGACGCCGACCGGAACAAAAAAAGGTAACAAATTCCAACACCCCCTAATCTTTGGCGGAATACCGCCGAAAAGAAGGGCATAGAGAATGATGCAGCGGTGCGGAACGCTTTCGGGCCTTCCCGCCGCCAGTGCGGGGCTTCCGCAAGGAAGGAACCGCCGATTGAAAAAACATGCCGTTCATGGAGGAAAAGAGCATGTATATCAATCATAATGGTATGGCTACCAACGTAGCCAACACGCTGACCAGCCATTACAGCAATCTTTCCACCTCGACCGAACGTCTGTCTTCGGGCATGCGCATCAACAGCTCGGCCGACGACGCCGCCGGTCTGGCCATTTCCGAACTCATGCGCGCCGACATCGCCGCCCTCAATCAGGGCGTGCGCAATGCCAACGACGCCATTTCGCTGATCCAGACCGCCGACGGCGCGCTGGGCGTCATCGACGAAAAGCTGATCCGCATGAAGGAACTGGCCGAACAGGCCTCCACGGGTACCTACGACTCCACGCAGCGCCTGATGATCGACTCCGAATATCAGCAGATGGCGTCGGAAATCACCCGTATCGCCAATGCCACGGACTTCAACGGCATCAAGCTGCTGGACGGCACCCTGTCCGGCACGCATGACGGCAGCGAACTCACCTCCACCGGCGCGCTCAAGGTTCACTTCGGCACCTCCAACGATTCCGCCGAAGACTACTACTATATCGAAATCGGCGAATGCACCGCGCAGGCCTTCGGTCTGGGCAGCGCCTCCACCTGGGACGACGCCCAGGAACGCATCGTTGCCAATCTCCGCAACGAAATGGAAAAGAATATCGAAGCGGCGTACAAGGAGGGCGGCTATACCGAAGCCGACAAGACCGCCGCTCTGGGCATGCTCGACGATGTTATGGCCGACATTGACACCGAATTGAGCAATATGACGGACAATGCCGCCAATATACTCACCTTGCTCGACAAGTGGAACGATGGCGGCGCCACGGACTTCAATGATGCAGGCAAGGCCGAAGCCACCGGCTCGCTGGACAACATCATTGCCAAGCTGCGGAATGACCCCTCTCCTAATGATGGCGCCGCCATTACAGCTGCCGAAGTCACGGCCAATTATAATGCCCTGAGCGACCGTGAAAAGGAAAAGCTGTCCTATGCCTTCGGCATGGCCACGCTGGAAAAGTGGTCCACGGCCACGGCCGCCGCACCACAGGGTTCCACCTCGGTGTTTGATGGGGCCAACATAGGCACCGGCCTTGGCAACCTGGGCGTAATCGCCGCTGGTGGTGCTAATGTCCAGATCGACACCACCAATGCCGGCGGCACTGCGGGCAACGTCGCCACGCTGCTCAACGATGCCCGGGACAAGGCCATTCGTGATACCTATTATGAAATGAGCGGCAAGATTAACTATGCCGGTCAGTCCATCGCCACGCAGGAAGACGCCCAGATCGCCCTGGACGCCATCAATACCGCCATCGTGGAAAAGGACAAGATCCGCGCTCACCTCGGCGCTACCCAGAACCGTCTGGAAAACACGGTGACCAACCTCACCATCCAGTCGGAAAACCTGCAGAACGCCGAATCCCGCATCCGCGACGTGGACGTGGCTACCGAAATGACCAACTTCGTGCGCAATCAGGT
This sequence comes from uncultured bacterium, assembly GCA_905215675.1. Classification (GTDB taxonomy): domain Bacteria; phylum Desulfobacterota; class Desulfovibrionia; order Desulfovibrionales; family Desulfovibrionaceae; genus Desulfovibrio. The sequence goes on from CAJMRA010000290.1 coordinate 2,914, forward strand.
GCTCACGCAGTCGGCCGTGGCCATGCTCTCGCAGGCCAACTCCATGCCGCAGATGGCCATGTCGCTCATCGGCGGCTAACCAACCGCAAGACTCACAAGACCATCCCGGCACGCCGCAGCCCCGAAGGCGGCGGCGTGCCGCATATGCAAAGCGTCCCGCTTCCGTGTCGCGTCACGAGAAGCGGGACGCTTTTTGTGTTTCTGCCGCGGCGGCAGCCTGAAAAATGTGCACCTTCGTAAAAAAATTTCTGCCGTTTCGGTCGCCGTTTGAAACGCGTTGCGTTTCAAACCATACGGCCTGTCGTTTCGCGGAAAAAACG
>CAJMRA010000291.1 GCA_905215675.1 uncultured bacterium
CTCAAAAAGCCCCCCTCCCCCTGAATCTCAACCTGTCCGCCGCTCTCCTCCCCCCCCCTCCGCCCCCTTTTTCCGTCGGAACGGCGTCCGTGGCGGGCGCGCGCTTGCGCGGCGGCGGGGCTTTTGGTAAAAAAGCGTTCTGCCCCAATGGGTGGGGCGCTGTTTTTGCTGACGCCTTTTCAAAGGAAACCGCTATGAAAAAGCTCCTTGTACTGGCACTGGCCGCCTTTCTGCTGGCGACTGTTCCCGCAAAGGCTGAAAAAGTCTATGTGAACGGCATTGACTCCAACTATCCCCCGTTTGCCTATGTGGATGAAAAGACCGGCAAGCCCGCCGGTTTCGACGTGGACGCGCTGGACTGGATTGCCAAGAAAATGGGCTTCAAGGTGACGCACAAGGCCGTGGCGTGGGACGGCATCATTCCGGCTCTGGCTTCCAAGCAGATCGACATGATTGCTTCGGGCATGAGCATCACGGAAAAGCGCCGCAAGGTTGTGGACTTTACCAAGCCTTACTGGACCGTGCGCCGCGTGATGGTCGTCCGCAATGACAGCAAGCTGACCTATGACGACATTCTGAAAAAGGATATCAAGCTGGGCGTGCAGCGCGGCACTTCCGAAGCTGAAGCCATCAAGCAGGAACAGAAGGAAAAGGGCTATCCCTTTGAACTGCGCTTCTACGAATCCGCCCCGCTGGCCATTGAAGACCTGCTGAACGGTCGTATCGACGCCGCCCTGATGGATCAGCTTCCCGCCGAAGACTCCATCGCCAAGGGCAACGCCATCAAGGTTGCGGGCTATCACGGTACGCCGGACGAATTCGGCGTCGCCATCCGCAAGGGCGACGACAAGCTGCGCAAGCTGCTGGAAGAAGGGTACGCCAAGCTTGAGGCCGATCCCTACTGGAAGGAACTCCAGCAGAAGTATCTGAAGAAGTAAGGCTCCATGCGTGGCGGCGCGGCAGGGGCTCAGGCCTTGCCGCGTCGTTGCGTTTTTTTATGTATCCAACGGAAGAACTACGGCATTTTCATGGCTTCATCCCTGCAAGTGGTAATGGACGCGCTGCCCTTCATCCTGGGCGGCACGGTGGTGACGGTGTGCGCGGTGGCAATCGCCCTCGGCATGGGCCTTGTTTTCGGCGTCCCCATGGCCGTGGCGCAGGTCTACGGCAACGGCCTTGCCCGGCGCTGCGTGGGCCTGTATGTCTGGTTCTTCCGCGGAGTGCCCATTCTGGTACTGCTTTTTCTGTTTTACGGCCTGTTCGTGAGCTGCGGCCTTAATCCGAATCCCTTCCTTATTTCCTGCTGCGTCATGGGCTGTACAAGTACGGCCTACCAGTCCCAGATTTTCCGCGGGGCCATCCAGAGCCTGCCGCAGGGACAGCTCAAGGCCGCCCGCGCCCTCGGCATGCACGATGCCGGGGCCATTCGCTCCATCATCCTGCCGCAGGCCATGCGCCTTTCCATTCCCGGCTGGGCCAACGAATTTTCCATCCTGCTCAAGGACTCCGCCGTATGCTACGTCCTCGGCACGCAGGAAATCATGTCGCGCGCCAATGCCGTGGCCGCGCGCACCCATGAACATCTGGCCATGTTCGCCGTGGCCGGCGTCATTTATTTCGTTCTTACCGTTATTGTGCTGGCGCTGCTGCGCCGCCTCGAAAACGCCGTGCAGATTCCCGGATACTCCACCGGGAACGGAATGGCCGGCTTTGAATGCAAAGGATAGGCCATGACCGAAGACGTCTTGCAGGTTTCCCATATTTCCAAGCAACTGGGCGGCAAGCCCATCTTGCAGGATTGCAGCTTTACCGTAAAACGAGGCGAACTCAAGGTCCTGATCGGCCCCTCGGGCGCGGGAAAAAGCACGCTGCTCCAGTGCATCAACTGCCTGATCCCGCCCGACAGCGGCGACGTCTGGCTTGAAGGACAGAAGCTCGACCGCGCCGACAAGGCCCACCTCTGCGCCTTTCGCGCGCAGGTCGGCATGATCTTTCAGGACTTCAACCTGTTCGATCACCTTACCGCCGTGGAAAACGTGGCCATCGCCCTGCGCAAGGTGCGCGGCATGAGCCGCAAGGACGCCACGGACCGCGCGCTGGAGGAACTCGGCCGCGTGGGCCTCGCCCGCCGCAGCCAGCTCTATCCCGCCCAGCTCTCCGGCGGACAGAAACAGCGCGTCGCCATGGCCCGCGCCCTTGCCATGGACCCCAAGGTCATCCTCCTGGACGAACCCACCTCCGCCCTCGACCCCGAACTCGTGGGCGAAGTGCTGGCCGTCATCCGCGATCTGGCCCAGAACGGCATGACCATGATCATGGCCACCCATCAAATGGACTTCGCCCGGGCCCTTGCCCACGAAATACTGTTCATGGAACGCGGCAGGATTATCGAACAGGGCGCGCCCGAAACCCTCCTTGCCGAAGGCAGCAATACCCGTACCCGCGACTTCTGCTGCCGTCTGCTGGAAATGGGGGCGTAAGTAGTGTTGGTCGATATCGATTTTTTCACGCAGGAGGTCTTTCCCGCGCTTAATCAGGGCCTTGTCGTCACGCTGGCCCTCATCATTCCCGCGGGCATCATCGGCTTTGTCGGCGGCATCGTCCTCGGCTGCGCCCGCGCCTTCGGCGGGCCCGTCCTGCGCGGTTTCGGCAACGCCTATACCACCATTCTGCGCGGCGTGCCCCTTGCCGTGCAGCTGATGATGATCTATTACGCCCTGCCCAAAATCGGCATCTATTTCGACGCCTACGGCGCGGCCCTGCTCAGCTTCATTCTTTGCAGCGCCGCCTATCACTCCGAATATGTGCGCGGCGCGCTGCTCTCCATCCGGCAGGGACAAATCCGCGCCGCCCAGGCCCTCGGCATGACGACCTTCCAGACCATTCTCTGGATCGTCATTCCGCAGGCCGCCCGGCGCGCCCTTCCCGGCTGCGGCAACGAAATCGTCTATCTCATCAAGTACAGCTCCCTCGCCTACCTCGTCACCTGCATGGAACTCATGGGCGAAGGCAAGGTCGTCGCCTCCGACACCTTCCGCTATACCGAAGTCTTTATCGCCGTGGGAGCCTATTACCTCGTGCTCGTCACCCTCGCAACATGGCTCCTCCGCTGGATCGAACACAGAACCTATATCCCCGGCTTCGGCGCACGATAACTGTTTGTTATATGGGGGGAAGGGGGAGCCCCTTTTAAAAAAGGGGCTCCCCCT
>CAJMRA010000292.1 GCA_905215675.1 uncultured bacterium
CGCGACAAGGCCTGCATCGCCGTCCCCCGGCGGCGCGTGCTACGGAAGCCGCCGGCGTAAAGAAAAACAAGCCCTTTTGGCGCGGGGTCAAAAGGGCTTGCGGCGGCAGGGACGCCGGAAATCAGCGCAGGACCTGCTGATTGCGATAGTTGATGTAGGCTTCGCGCACGGCAATATAGGGGTCCACGGCTATGCCGCGCAGGCTGGTATAGGTGGACAGCGTGCCTTCCAGACTGTTGAAGCGCAAATACAGTTCGCTGACCGTGGAAAGTTCCCACGGGTAGACGTAAAAGAAGGGGTCCGCCACGCAGTCCGCGGCAAAGCCCACGCTTTCCCTGATGGAACTGGGCCCCAGAAACGGCCAGACAATATAGACGCCGTGCCCGATGCCCCAGCGGCCCAGCGTCTGGCCGAAGTCCTCGCCGCTGGGATCATAGGGGACAAGCACCTTCTTGCCCGCCGCCACGTCCACGACGCCGAAGCCCGCGGAAATGTTGGTGCAGAAGCGCCCCAGCTCCACAAAGGCCCCCTTGGCCTTGCCTTGCAGCAGATTGTTGATGAAGCGCTTGGGAAAGCCCACATTGTGCCAGATGTTGCCGACGCCTTCCCGTATCTGGCGCGGCATGACCCGCGTGTAGGCTTCAAAGACCGGCTTGGCTATGTGCACATAGAAAATGTCGTTGAAGGCGAACCAGAAACGGTTCCACGGCTCCAGCGGATCGTAAATGCCGGTCACGGGCGTGTCGTCATAGTTGTCCAGTTCGTCGGAAATCGTCGGCGCGCTTCCCGCCGGGCGCACCTTGACCGCGCCGGACGGCAGGGCGGCGCTTTCGGCGTCGTACAGGCTCGACGGCGCGGGCGGCGGCGTGGGTCCGGCGGCGGACGCGGGACAGGCCGCCGACAGGCTCAGGCACAGGCACAACAGCGCCGACGCCATTCCGACAGAACATTTGCGCATGACCTATCCCTTCTGCGCGCGCACTTCCCGCGCCTTGGCGTTGATGCGTTCGATCAGCTGATCCGGCGTGCCCGTGGTCAGAATGTCCTGGAATTGCGTCCGGTAATTCTTGACAAGACTCAGATTCTCCACCAGCACGTCGTACACCCACCATTTGCCGCCCTTGTTCAGCATGCGGTAAAAGACAGGAATCTTGCGCCCGTCCTTGAGGGCCACTTCCGTGCGAATCTCCACCTTGCTGCCGTCGCTGCTGCTCACTTCGCCGAGATAGAGCACCTGCTCGCCGTTGTAGCCGTCAATCTTGTTGACATAGGTCGGGATCAGCAGATTTGCAAAGGCTTCGCTGAAATCCCGCTGCTGTGTCGGCGTGAACGTCCGCCAGCGCGCGCCCACCGTCCGCTGCGAAAATTCGCCGAAATCAAAGATGGCGCGCGCTTCCTTCTCGATTTTTGCGCGCTGGGCAGTGCGCGTGGCGGGATTGGCATAGGCCGGGTCCTTGATCAGGTTCAGCACGTTGGTGATGACCCGCTCCAGCGCCTGATGCGCCGGAGACGCCGCCTGCGCGGCTCCCGCCAGCAGACAGAAACAGAAAACAGTCGCCGCAAGGCGCGAGAGTATCTTTCTCATGATGGCTCCTTGGTGATATAGTAGGGCAATTTCAGTTTGAAACGCCCTAAACGCCGCCGTGCGCGTACTTGGCAAGGATGGACTCAAGGTCCATGGCGGCTTCGGTATCGGTTATTTCCCCGCCGTCGGGCAGCATGTCGGGCGAGCCGCCGGGCGACAGGCTGACGTACTTGTCGCCTATGAGGCCGCTTGTCTTGACCGACGCGATGGTATCGTCGGACAGTTGCAGCGGCGTATTCAGACGCAGGCGGACCCGCGCGCGCATGTCGCCCGTGAGGCTGATTTCCGCCACGCGGCCCACAGGCACGCCCGCCAGCTCCACGTCCGCGCCCACGCGCAGGCCGGAAACGGAATTGAACGTGGCGGACAGCTCAAAGCCCTTGTCCGAAATGACCTCCATCTTGCCCAGCTTGACGGTAAGGTAGGCCACGCAGATCAGGCCCAGCAGCACAAAGACGCCCACGGCGGTCTGACGAAATGAATTCATGATTTTTCCTCACACGATGGCGCGTTACAGCATACGCGCCCCAAGGCTGTAGTTCAAGACGGGAAAAGCCGGTTCCTTGCGGCGGAACGCCTTCCGGCCCGCGCTTCCTCCTTCCCGCCGCCCGCTGGAGCCTTTCCGGTTTGAAACACGCAGCGTTTCAAACTGAAAATGCGCTATTGTGCCAGCCAGCGATCCAGCGCGGCGCGCACCTCGGGATCGGGCGGCGTATGCGCCGGGCCGTCATCCTCTCCGGGGAGCCGGTGCAGGAAGCGGCGCAGATAGGGATCGTCGGATTCCCTGAGTTCCTCCAGCGAACCGTTGAACACCGCGCCTCCGTCCCGCAGCACAAGCACATGTTCGGCAATGGCGTCGAGGCTGGCGAGATCGTGGCTCACGATAATCATGGTCATGTCAGGATAAAAGGCGTGCATGGCCTTGAGCAGCGCGTCCATGCGCGCGGCGGTAATGGGATCAAGCCCGGAGGTGGGTTCGTCGCAAAGCAGGATGCGCGGTTCGGCAATGATGGCGCGCGCCAGTCCCGCCCGCTTCCGCATGCCTCCCGAAAGCTCGTTGGGATAAAAATCCGCGAAGTCCTCAAGTTCCACCATTTTCAGTACCCGCAACGCCGCGCGCCGCACAACTTCCCTTGGCAGATTGAGATGTTCCGTCAGCGGCAGCGCCACATTCTGCGCCAGCGTCAGCGCTCCCAGCAGCGCCCCGTCCTGAAACAGCACGCCCATGCGCCGCCGCAACCGCCGGAATTCCCGCTCCGGCAGATGAAAGAAATCATGTCCGCCGATAAGGATGTTGCCGCTTATGGGTCGCGACAAGCCGATGATATGCCGCAGCAAGGTGGACTTGCCGCACCCGGAACCGCCGAGAATCACCGTCACCTTGCCGCCCGGCAACGTGGCGTTGATGCCGCTCAGCACGGCCCGCGCGCCATATCCCGCCGCCAGCTCCCGAAAGGCGATGTCCCATCCGCCGCGGCCGGTTTCCATGCTGTCTGTATCCATGCAACTGACCTGTGTTTGTGGTTTTATGTTTGTTTACCCGGGGCGGGGTTTTTCCGAGGGGGAGGGGGAAACTTTTTCCAGCGGAAAAAAGTTTCCCTCTCCCCCTCG
>CAJMRA010000293.1 GCA_905215675.1 uncultured bacterium
AAGAATATTTATGCTGCGATTGCCATGGCACTCTATGAGTACCAGGGCAATAACTTAAATGAAGCGATATACTTTGCCCATGTTCGACGGCGTGTTCGCGTCGGGCGCGGCGGTTGTGCGTTTGCCGGAAGGGGGGTGTCCCCGGCGTATCCGGCGGCGGCCGTCCTCCGGCGCGCGCCGCATTCGGCGACTCTTTCCCAAGGAGCAGCAGCAATGAGCACGGGTATGGTGACCCTGCATGAAATCGCGGTGAAGCACGCGAAAAAGCAGACGGGCATGGTGGATTCCCTGACGGAGGAAGCGCCCATTCTGGGACATGTGAAATGGAAGGCCGCGAGTCACGGCCTCTGGAACGTGGCGGAGAAGCTGACCGACATCGAGGGCCCGGCCTTTGTGGCCCCGGACGCGCCCCTGCCGCAGCTTTCCGTCTCGTCCGATCTGGTGACCACGGATTTGCACGTCATGGGCGGAACCATGGAGGTTCCCACCCAGCGCGCAAAGAAGTTCGGCGGCCCGCTCAGGTACTTTGCCGAAAAGCAGAACTACATCCTCAAGAAGGCGGGCATGGACACCGAGCGGCAGCTTGTCTTTGCCAACTGGCTCAAGGGCGCGCTGGCCGTCAGGAATGTTCACGACGCGGGCGCGACCGGCGGCGGCTTTTTCCTGCTGGCCGTGCGTTTTGACGAGCTTTCCAATGTGGGCCTGTTCGACCCTGATCAGTTCGATTCCGGCCGCCTGCTCACCATCGAGTTTCCCTACGGCGGCGACGAGCATTATCTCCACGGGCCCGGCCATGAAGGCGTGCTGGGCTATTCCGTCACCTATCGCGGCAACTTCGGCTATCAGCTCCTCGACGCCGCCCGCACCGTGGCCGCCATCGTCAACATCGACGAGACGCATCGCCCCACGGCCGACATGATCGACGACATGCTGGCGCAGGTGCGTTCCAAACCCGGCACGACCTACATCTTCACCAGCCCGCGCGGCAAGATTCACGGCATCAATCCGTTCAAGGCCGAGCGCGTGCGCCTGTCCTCCGAGGACAGGGACGCCGGGGCCGTCGTTGAGAGCTGGGCGGGCATCTCCATCGTGGAATCCCACAATATCGCGGAAAAACAGCCCCATATGAAGGTGAAATAAATGAGCATGACCACTCGCGACTTTCTCGAACTCCGCAGACAGGCCGTCCGCGAACGCATGGACGCCGGACGCGATCCCGGCCCCGCCTACGGCAATGTGCGCCCCCTTCTCTGGTATGACCAGTTCTTCGCCTCGGCCCTGCCGCTCGTCGATACGGTGGACTGTCCCGTCGCCCTGCGCGTCGGCAATACCCAGAACGCCCTTGATATTGTCGTTGTGGCAAATCACGCCAATACGGAAGACCTCGTCGTCCCCGAGGGCACGTCCATCACGCTTGTGCTGCTCGAAAGCGACTCCCCGGACGCCGTGTTTACCGAGCGGGGGCCTTCCTTCTGCGTTGCCGCGCCTTCCGGCGGCATGAGCGCGGAACCCGGAAGCCTTCTGCTCCGCTTCCCCGCGGGTTGCATGGAAAAACCCTGGTGCAAGGTCCGGCTCGTCGTCAACGGAACCGTCTCCGGCGGCGTCGTTGACGTGGCCCTGGCCTATCGGCCCCGCTGATCCGGAACGGCGGGAAAGGAACGGACATGGCGGCGATACAGACAAGCGTGCGTTACGAGGCGGACGGGACGACGGCGCTCTGGCCGATTCCGTTTCCGCTGGGCAGCGCGGCGGATATCGGGGTCAAGGTCATCGGGGCGGACGGGCTGGAACGGCGTCTTGCGGCGGGGACGGATTATGTGGTGTCCGGCTCCTGCGTGCTGGCGGTGATTCCCGCGGGGTCTTCCGTGGTGATCTGGCTGGATGTGCCGGTGGAACAGGCGCTGGAGGCGGCGCGGCGTCAGGCGACGACCGCGACCGGGCCGACGTATGGCGGAACGAATTACGCGGGGACCGCAACGACCGCGGCGGATCAGGTTGCGGCGGTCTCCGCCGCCACAACCCTTGCCGCGACCGGCGCAACGACCGGCACGACGACCGGCGCAATGACGACGGCGGGTGAATCGGCGCTTGTGTCGGAGCTGGGAGAATTGCGGTCGCAGCTTGCGGCCCTGCGCGAGGAACGGGAGGCGGCGCTTGTGGCGGCGCGCGCGGCGCAGGCCGACGCGCAGGTGCGGCGGCTCACGGACGAGGGCGCGGCGGGCGTGGCGCGGCTGGCCGGGGAGGCGGAGGCGCGGCTTGCGGAACTGGAGGAAACGGCGGCGCGGCTGCGGGCGGCGTTGCAGGCGCAGACCGAGGCCGTGACGCAGGAGCGCGCGGCCCTTGCCGAGGCGGGGGATCGTCTGACGGCGGCCCTGAGTCCGGCGCGGGAAAGCCTGACGGCCCTTGACGCGGGCATGAGCGCGGCCCGGCAGGAAGCGTCCCGGCTGACAGCGCTGACGACCGACGCGCGGCTTTCCGTGGAAGAGGCGGTCGCGGCGGCGGAAGGTTCCCGCAAGGAGGCGGAATACGCCCGCCTCGGCGCGGAAACGGCCCGCAGGGGGGCGGAAACCGCGCAGGGATCGGCCGAGGCGGCCTCCCGCGCGGCGGAAGAAAGCGCGGGCATGGCGGCGGGCGACAGGAGCCGCGCCGAACAGGCGGCCGTCGCCGCCGGGGACTCCCGCGACACGGCCGCGCTCTGGGCCGAGGCTTCCGCCGAATCGGCGGAACAGGCCTTCGGCTCCGCGCGCTGTTCCTGGCGGGCCGCGTGGCAGGCGTCGCTTGCGGCGCAGCCCGACAGGCCGGGACTTGCGACCGTGGCGGCCGTTGCGGAGCTGATGGGGGGGCTGTCCGGGGCCTACGTGTTCAATCCGTACATACGGCGCGGCCCCACCGTCTTCATGGGATTGTGGCCGCTGACGGATATGGCCCGCGGCGGCGGCTGGGACGGGGTCTTTTTTCTGGGGCCGCCGTATCCCGACGTGCCGACCCCGCCGCCCGCGCCTCCCTGTCCGCCGCCCGTCCGTCCCGACGTGCCGGACGGCGACGCCACAACAGGCGCGTCCGGCGTCTGGGGGCCGTGCGGGGCACGGTAGTACGCTTCGCAGACTGTTGGGGGGAAGGGGGACCCCTCTGCTGGCGCGTAAGACGGTTGGGGGGAAGGGGCCCCCCTCAGCTTGCGCGTGAGGGGG
>CAJMRA010000294.1 GCA_905215675.1 uncultured bacterium
AACGACAGGCCGTATGGTTTGAAATGCGAAGCATTTCAAACTAAAAATGCTCTAGGGTGATGAAATGTTTTTCCTTCGCCGCGCGCCGTTCCCCCTGCCATGCCGATACAGGAAAAACCCGCGCACGCAAAAGGCCCGCTCCGAAGAGCGGGCCTTTTCTGTTTTTTGCAAGGAAAACGCTATTCCGCGCCCTGCTTGTGTTCGGCAATGACCTTGTCCACAATGGGTTGCGGCGCTTCTTCATAATGGGCAAATTCCATGGTGAAGAAGCCCTGACCGGCCGTCATGGAACGCAGGTCGGGAGCGTAGCGAAGCACTTCGCTCATGGGCACGTGGGCCTTGATTTCGGTCACGCCGCCCGCGGAGTCGGAACCGAGCACCTTGCCGCGACGGGAGGAAAGGTCGCCGATGACGTCGCCCATGCTTTCGTCGGGCACGGACACGGTCAGCAGCACGATGGGTTCCAGCAGAACGGGCTTGAGGCTTTCCATGGCTTTCTTGAAGGCCAGCGAACCGGCCACCTTGAAGGCCATTTCCGAAGAGTCCACAGTATGATAGCTGCCGTCATAGAGCTTGACGCGGAAGTCCACCACCTGGCAACCGGCAAGGAAACCGCGGGCGGCCGCTTCCTGAATGCCCTTGTCGATGGCGGGAATATACTGCCGGGGAATCACGCCGCCGACAATGGCGTCTTCAAAGACGTAGCCCGCGCCGCGCGGCAGGCCTTCCATTTCGATCCAGCAGTCGCCGAACTGGCCGCGACCGCCGGACTGCTTCTTGTGACGCCCCTGCACCTGGCACTTGCCGCGCACGGTTTCACGATAGGGAACCTTGGGCGTCTTGAGAACGATATCCACCTTGAAGCGGCGCTTGGCCTTTTCCACGGACAGTTCGATATGCAGCTGTCCCATGCCGGACAGGAGAATGTCGCCGTTTTCCTCGTCGCGGGCCAGACGCAGGGTGATGTCCTCGTCCAGCAGGCGCTGGATGGCGGCGTACACCTTGTCTTCGTCGCCCTTTTCCCTGGGAGCCAGCGCATAGGTGATGAGCTGCGGCGGCAGGGGCGGCAGGGGCAGGACAAAGGGGGCCTTTTCATCGCAAAGGGTGTCGCCGGTACGGGTGTTTTTCAGCTTGGCGACGGCCACGATGGCGCCGGGGCCGACTTCGTCCTTGCACTGGGTCTGCGTCTTGCCGTTGAGATAGAGGATGCTGCCCAGACGCTCGTTTTCGCCCGTGCGCATGTTTTTAAGGGTGGCGTCGCCCTTGATGGTCCCGGAAAGGACGCGCAGGATGGAAAGCTGACCGGTAAAGGGATCGCTCAGGGTCTTGAACACGAAGGCGGCCAGCGGCGCGTCGGGATCGGCCGTGTGTTCCGCGCCCGCCGCGTCCCGGAAGGCCGGGCGTTCCTGCGGCGAGGGCAGGAGCTGCTGCACGGCGTCGAGAATGGCGCGACCGCCCTTGTCCTGCAACGCGGCGCACACCAGCACCGGCGAAAGCTCGCCCTTGATCACGCCCGCGCGCAGACCGGCGGCCAGCGATTCGGGAGGCAGGCTGCCTTCTTCCAGATATTGCTCCATGAGCGTTTCGTCGCTTTCCGCGATGTTTTCCACGGTCACGTCGCGCAACAGGGCCATGTCGTCGGCCAGTTCGGCGGGGACGTCGCCTTCGGTAAGGCCGCCGTCAGGGCCGAAGAACAGGGCCTTGCCCGCCAGCACGTCCACATAGCCCACAAAATCCTCGCCTTTGCGGATGGGCAGTTGCAGGGCGACCGGTTTGATGCCCAGCGCAGACAGACTGTCGAACGCCATCTGGAAATCGGCGCGATCGCGATCCATCTTGTTGATGGCGATGATGGCGGGCAGACGATCGTCGCGCACCACCTGCCAGAATTTCTTGGTCAGCGGGCGCACGCCGTCCACGGCGTCGATGACGAACAGGACGCCGTCCACCCCCTTGAGAAGATATTCCATATCGCCGGTAAAGTTGCCGTCGCCGGGAATGTCCAGCAGGAAATGCCGATTCTTGTTCCACAGATAGGTCGCGCACGCAGGTTGAATGGAGCCGCGGCGGCGGATCTCTTCGGGCTCGTAATCCAGGCTGGTGCTGCCTTCCTCGATGGCGCCCATGCGGCTGATGGCCTGCGCGTCGAAGAGCAGCATTTCCGCCAGGGACGTTTTGCCGCAGCCGCCGGTGCCCACAAGGGCAAAAGTGCGTTGGGTTTCCAGGTTGGACATCGATCTACTCCCTTTATTGCGATATGGCGGGCAGCGCCGCGCCGGGTGAACGACAAGGGAAAGGCGCGGGAGCCCTGCTCCTTCGCACCGTAGTCTGACCATAGCGCGTTGCAGGCTAAAAGGGAAGGGGGCCGCGCGGCTTGACTTGCAGGCCCGCACGCCCCACATATGGAGAAGCGGCGGGAAGTTTCCGCTTCCCGCCGCCGCTTTTCGCACAAAGGAGATTCCCCATGATCATGTGGGCCGTCATAGGCGTGGTCGGTCTTGCCGCGCTGCTGATCAGTTTTCGCATCGCGCGTCGTCGCAGCCTTTCGCTCGACGGCTACTGCGCCAAGCGCGATGCCGAATTTCACAAACAGGAAAAGGAAATGGACGCCGCCGCCTTCCGCATGCCGTCCCGCGAACGGCTGCACATCGTCCGCGCCGGACTGGAAGACCTGCTGCGCCTTGCCGACTATCCCGAAGGCTACAGTCTGGACGCGCCGGAGGAAAGCCTGCGCGCCGGGACCATCCTCTTTCATACGCCCGCCGGGCCCCTGCATCTCGGCTTCGTCAGCCGCGAAAGCCTGCCCCCCGTCCAGTGGCACAGCCGCAGCGCCCACTGCGGCGCGCACACGGCCCCCGGCCTCTGGCGCGTCTGGAACGAGGAACGCGGCGAGGACTTCCCCTCCATGGCGGCGCTCATGTGCCGCATGAATCAGTTCCTGCGCGGCGGCCCCCTCTTCGACGAGGAACTGCCGGAATTCAGCCGCCGCTTTGCCGGTCATCTGCCGTTCTAGAGCGTTTCACCTTTGAAAAAGGTGAAGCGCGAGGCGGCGGCGCTGTGCCGCCCGAAAAAGGAAAAACATTTCAGCACCCCAAAAAGAACGATGCCCGGCGGTTTCCATAAGCATGACGTGCCGCCGGGGGACGGCGATGCGGGCCTTGTCCCGCGCGTTTCCGTTC
>CAJMRA010000295.1 GCA_905215675.1 uncultured bacterium
CCGGGCGGCGGCACGGCCCGCCCGGCCCCTCTTTTCAAAGATTCGCGCCGTTCTTATAGTCTGATGTGGAAGGCGTTCCGGTTCCCGCCAGAAGGGGGAACGGAGACGCGCGCGGAGAGCGTTCCCGTGTCCCGCGCGTCGGCCTTTGCCGCACAATTTCCCGAAAGGAAAACAAACGTACCGATATAAGGAGCGACCAGCAATGCAACACGGCTTTACGCTGCTGACGGAAAAGGAACTGCACGAGGCGGGGGGCAAGGCGCGACTCTGGCGTCACGAGGCCACCGGCGCGCAGTTGCTGTCCATCGTCAACGACGACGAGAACAAGTGCTTCGGCGTGACCTTCCGCACGCCGCCGAAGGATTCGACGGGCGTGGCGCACATTCTGGAGCATTCCGTGCTGTGCGGTTCCGACAGGTATCCCGTCAAGGAACCCTTCGTGGAACTGCTCAAGGGATCGCTGCAAACCTTCCTGAACGCCTTCACCTTTCCCGACAAGACCTGCTACCCCGTGGCCAGCGCCAATCTTCAGGATTTCTACAACCTGATGGACGTCTATATGGACGCGGTCTTTCATCCGCGCATCAGCGAGGACATCTTCCGTCAGGAGGGCTGGCACGTGGAGGCCGAAAGCGCCGACGGGCCGTGGTCGTACAAGGGCGTTGTCTACAACGAGATGAAGGGAGCCTATTCCTCGCCGGATTCGGTGCTGGCCGAGCAAAGCCAGCAGTCCCTGTTCCCCGATACGCTCTACAGCCTCGATTCCGGCGGCAATCCCGAGCATATCCCCGACCTCACGTATGAGGCCTTTGTCGCTTTTCACCGCAGCTACTACCATCCGAGCAACGCGCGTTTCTTCTTCTGGGGCGACGATCCCGAGGACGAACGCCTGCGCCGCGTGGCCGAGGTGCTGCAAGGATACGAGCGCCGTCCGCCGGATTCGGACGTGCCGTTGCAGCGCCGTCTGGACACGCCCCGGCAGATTGAGGTCCCCTATGCCGCGGGCAGGGATGAGGACCGCGCGCACATGACCGTCAACTGGTTGCTGGGCGAGCGCGCCGACGTGGAACAGGCGCTGATCATGGAGATGCTCGAGCACATTCTGGAGGGCATGCCCGGTTCGCCCCTGCGCCGCGCGCTCATTGCGTCGGGGCTGGGCGAGGACGTGACCGGCTGCGGCCTTGAGACGGACCTGCGCCAGATGTACTACTCCACCGGCCTCAAGGGCGTGAAGCCCGCCGACGTGCCCCGCGCCGAGCTGCTCATTTTCGAGACGCTGGCCGAACTGGCGGAAAAGGGCTTTGATCCGCTGCTGGTGGAAGCCGCCGTCAATACGGTGGAATTTTCCTATAGGGAAAACAATTCCGGCCGCTTCCCCCGGGGACTGGCCGCCATGGTACAGGCCCTGTCCACCTGGCTTTACGACGGCGATCCGCTGGCCGCGCTGGCCTGGGAAGCGCCGCTGGCCGCCGTCAAGGAGCGCCTTGCCCGGGGCGAGCGCGTGTTCGAGGACGCCGTGCGCCGCTGGATGCTGGACAATCCCCACCGTTCCACGGTGGTGCTGCTGCCCGATCATGATCTGGGCCGCCGCCGCGACGAGGCCGAGGCCGCGCGGCTCGAGGCCGTGCGCGCCGCCGGAGGCCCGGCCGAACGCGCCCGGCTGGCGGAGGAGACCGCCCGTCTTCAGGCCGCGCAGGAAGCGCCCGACAGCCCCGAGGCGCTGGCGACCATTCCCAACGTGGGTATTGCCGATCTGCCCCGTCTGGGTACGGAACTGCCCATTGCCGAGGACAAGGACTTTGCGGCGCGCGCCGTCCTGCTGGAACACGAGCTGCCCACGCGCGGCGTGGCCTACTGCTGCCTGCAACTGCCGCTGGACGGGGTGGACGACGACCTTGTGCCCCTGCTGCCCGTCTTCGGGCGCTGCCTGACCGAACTGGGCACGGCCCGTCGCGACTTCACCGAACTGGGCGCGCGCATTGCCGCCAAGACCGGCGGTCTGGGCGCGGGCGCGGGCTTCGGCACCACGCGCAGCCGCAAGCCCCTGCGGCATTTCGTCATTTCCGGCAAGACCGTATACGACAAGCTGCCCGACTATTACGCCCTGCTGCGGGAAGTGCTGCTGGAGCCGCTGACCGACAAGGGCCGCATCCTTGAGCGTCTCGGCCAGATGCTGCTGGAGGAAAAGTCCCGTCTGGAACAGGGGCTTGTGGCGGCCGGACACGCCACGGTAAGCGGCCGTCTGCGCGCCCACTTCGCGCAGGCGGGACGCCTCATGGAGCGCACGGGCGGCCTGAGCTACCTTCAGGAGCTGCGCGGCCTGCTGCGCCGTCTGGAAAAGGAACCGGACGCCCTGCTGGCCGATCTCGAACGCCTGCGCCGCGCCGTCATTGCCGCGCCCGGCGCGGTGGCGGACTGCACGGCCGAGGCTTCCGGGCTGACGCTCGCACGGCCGCTGCTGGCCGAACTGCTGGACGCCCTGCCCGGCGCTCGCCCGACCTGCGCCCGTCCCTGCGGGGAAACGCCCCTCGATCTTCCCGATCACGAGGCCATCCTGACCGAGGCGCAAATCAACTATGTGGGCAAGGCCGCAAACCTCTACGATCTCGGACACGCCTTTCACGGCTCGTTCAACGTCGTTCTGCGCGCCCTGCGCATGGGCTACCTCTGGGAGCGCGTGCGCGTGCGCGGCGGGGCCTACGGGGCCTTCTGCAACCTGGACCGCAACAGCGGCACGCTGATCTTCGCCTCCTACCGCGATCCCAACGTGACGGAAACGCTCGACGCCTTTGACGGCGCGGCGGACTACCTGCGCGCGGCCGCGCCCACGGGCCCGCAGCTGGAACGCGCCATTGTGGGGGCCGTGGGCGATCTCGACGCCTACATGCTCCCCGATGCCAAGGGGGCCACCGCCATGGCCCGCTGGTTCTCCGGCGAAACACCCGAAGAACGCGCCCGCACCCGCGAGGAAATGTTCGCCACCACCACGGCGGACTTCCACGCCTTTGCCGACGTGCTGCGGGACGCCGCCGCCCACGGCAAAACCTGCGTCCTCGGCGGCGCCGGAGCCCGCGCCGCCGCCGGGGAACAAGGCTGGAATACCGTGGAACTCATGGAAAAATAACCCCGGAAACGGGTAAACGGGTATTCTTCCGGGGGGAAGGAAACCCCCTTGGCT
>CAJMRA010000296.1 GCA_905215675.1 uncultured bacterium
AAACCGCGTTTTTTCCGCGAAACGACAGGCCGTATGGTTTGAAATGCAAAGCATTGCAAACTAAAAATGCTCTAAGCTTGCGGAAACGCCATGAACAGTTTTCTTGCCGCTCTTGTCATCTTGTTGTGCGCCGCGGCGCTGACAGGCATTCTGGCCCTGCTGCCGCTGACGGAAGAGCGGGCGCGCTGGGCGCGCCGCGCGGGCGCGGGAGGCGCGGCGCTGGCCTCGCTGGCCGGACTTGCCGGCGTTCTCTTTCAGATGGGGCAGGGAGCCGTCAAGGCCGCCGTGCCCTGGGGCCTGCCCTTCGGCAACGGCATCGTCGGCCTTGACGGCCTGAGCGCCCTCTTTCTGCTGCCGGTCTTCGGCCTCGGCCTGACCTGCGCCTGTTCCGGCCATATCGCCCTGCGCCATGTTCCGGCCGCCGAACACAATCAGCCCGCGCACTGGTTTTTCTTTCTGCTGCTCCTGCTCGGCATGGCGCTCGTGATGAGCGCCCGCGACGCCGTGCTGTTTCTGGTGGCCTGGGAAATAATGTCCCTGTCGCCCTTCTTTCTCATTGATTTCAACGACGAGGACGGCAACGTCCGCGACGCCGCCTGGGTCTATCTGGTGGCGGCGCATCTGGGCGTCGTGCCGCTCATGGCCTTCTGGGCCTTCCTGTGGCAGCAGGGCGGAGCCACGGATTTTGCGGCCCTGGCGGGCGCGGGCGCGCAACTGGGCCTGCCCCTGCTGAGTACGCTCTTTCTGCTGTCGCTGGCGGGCTTCGGCGCCAAGGCCGGCCTGATGCCCCTGCACGTCTGGCTGCCGGAGGCCCACCCGGCGGCGCCCAGCCATATTTCCGCCCTGCTTTCCGGGGCCATGATCAACGCGGGGCTGTACGGCATGATCCGCAGTCTGGACTTTTTCGGCCCCCTGTCCGAAACGCCGGGCTGGTGGGGCTGGCTGGCGCTGATCCTGGGCGTCGCCACCGGCTGCGTGGGCATTCTCAAATCCCTGGCCCAGAGCAATATCAAGCGCATGCTGGCCTATTCCAGCGTCGAAAACATGGGCATCATGCTGATAGGCTTCGGCGCGGCTCTCATCGGCGCGCAGCAGGGCAACGCCGCCCTGACGGCGCTGGGCTTTGCGGCCTGCCTCATGCACATGCTCAATCACGCCTCCTTCAAGGGGCTGCTCTTCCTCTGCGCCGGGGAGGTCCTGCACGCCACGGGCTCCGTGCGCATGGATCAGCTCGGCGGCCTGCAAAAACGCATGCCGCTGGTCGGCGCGGCCTTCGCGCTGGGAGCGGCCTCCATCGCCTGCCTGCCGCCCCTCAACGGCTTCATGGGCGAGTTCTCGCTGGTGCTGGCCCTGCTGGACGGCGCGCGCACGCCCGTGCCGGAAATTTCGCTCGGGCTGCTCTTCGCCCTGGTGGCCGTCACCTTCATCAGCGGCCTGGCGCTGGTCGCCTTTGCCAAGGTCTACGGCATGACCTTTCTCGGCGAGCCGCGCGGCGACGCCGCCCGCAATCCGCATGCGCCGTCGGCCCGCGATCTCTGGCCGCTGGCCCTGCCCGCGCTGGCCTGCGTCGCCGGAGGACTGGCCGGACCGCTGCTGCACGACGCCGTCGCGCCAGCCGCGCGCCAGCTGGCGCTGCATCTTGCGCCCGCCGGAGGCAGCCCCGCGGGCGCGCTGGAAAACGCGCGCGCCGGACTCTCCGCAGCCACGCTGATCGGCTGGCTGCTGATCGTGCTGAGCGTCGCGGCGCTGGCCGCGCGCCGCCGCCTCCTGCGCGGCCGCGTGCACGCCGCGCCCACATGGAGCTGCGGCTATCAGTACGGTTCCGCCCGCATCCAGTATACGGACAGCTCCTTCAGCGAACCGCTGGCCCGTCTCTTTGCGCCCATCATGGGCCTGAAGGTTCGCGTCAAGCACGACGAGGCCGCCCTCTTCCCGCACGGTTCCTCGGTGCAAATCAGCGCTCCGGATCGCCTGCGTAGTGGCCTTTTCTCGCCCCTCTTCGCCGCCGTAGAACGCCTGTGCAACGCCTGCAAGATCATTCAGCACGGCAAGATTCATCTCTATATTCTCTATATTTTCGTCACCACGGTGGCGCTGCTCGTGTGGGGGCTGAACCAATGAACGGCGAATATTTCCTTCATCTGGCGCTGGCCCTGCTGCTGGCGCCGCTCTTCACGGGCATCATCAACCGCGTCAAGGCAAAAGTGGCCGGACGGCACGGCAAGCCCCTGCTGCAACTCTACTACGATCTGTTCAAGCTGCTGCGCCGCGGCGAAGTGCGCAGCACAAGCAGCACGTGGGTCTTCGCCGTGGCCCCGGCGCTGGGACTGGCGGCCACACTCTGCGCGCTGGCCCTGCTGCCGCTGGGCGGCGCGCCCTCGCCCCTGCGCTTTCAGGGAGATTTCTTTCTGGCGGCCTACCTGCTGGGCCTCGGCCGCTTTGCCATGATTCTGGCGGCGCTGGACACGGCCTCCCCCTTCGAAGGCATGGGCGCCAGCCGCGAAGCCTGCTTTTCGGCGCTGGCCGAACCCGCCCTTTTCCTCTGCTTCCTGACGCTGGCCAATATCGCCATCAGCACGGCGGGCGGCACGGCGGACGCCCCCTCCCTCAGCCTCTCGTCCATGTTCGCCGGACAGGCTCCGGCCGCCTGGCTTTCCGGGCGCGCCGAACTGGCCCTGATTCCGGTGGCCCTCTTCGCCCTGCTGCTGGTGGAAAACTGCCGCATCCCGGCGGACGACCCCACCACCCATCTGGAACTGACCATGATCCACGAGGCCATGATTCTGGATCACTCCGGCCCGAATCTGGCGCTGATTCTCTACGGCGCGGCCCTCAAGCTCTGGCTCTTTGCCGGGCTGACGGCGGGCATGCTCCTGCCCGCCCTGTCCTTCTGGCCCGCCCTGCTCTGCCATCTGGCCGCCATGTTCGTCCTTGCCGCGCTCGTGGGTCTTGTGGAATCCGTCATGGCGCGGCTGCGGCTCGTGCGCGTACCCCGGCTCATCGGCGGCGCGGGAGCGCTGGCCGCCCTCACCCTGATTCTGAGTCATGTGCGTTAGGGTGTGTTGGCACTGAATCGTTCTTCCGGGGGGAAGGAAACCCCCTTGGCTAGCGCGCAAGGGGTGTTTCCTTCCCCCCGGGCCCCCCATCCTTCCCCCAACGCGCTTTTTC
>CAJMRA010000297.1 GCA_905215675.1 uncultured bacterium
CCTCGGCGACAACAAGCCTTGTACGCGAAGCCGCGCCGCTTGGCAAGTCTTTTTTGCAAAAAGGACGGAGGGAAAATTCTGTCCGGCCCGGCGACGGCTCCATGAGCAATTTCAGTTTGAAACGCTCATGCCGACCCCGCCCGCCAAGACTTGCGAAAGCCGCGCCTTGCGGATACATCTTTTGCTGACCCCGGGAGATTGCTTATGAATGAACTCGTCAGACATTTTCTGAAAAGGAACGGCCCTGTTCTCTGTCTGGATATCGGCAGCGGCACGCAGGACGCCCTGCTGGCCCGGCCCGGTCTGGAGATTCACAACTGGCCGCGTTTCGTGTTGCCCTCTCCGGCGCGTCTTGCCGCCCAGCGCGTCCGGGAGCTGACCCTGCTCAAGTGCAATGTCTGGCTCTACGGCGGCAATATCGGCGGCGGCATTACGCAGGCCGTGCGCGAACATCTGGCCGCCGGTCTGTCCGTGGCCTCGACCACGGCCGCATCCAGGGGCCTGCATGACGCCGTGGAGGTCGTCGAGGGCATGGGCGTGCAGCTGCGCGAGCAGTGCCCCGAAGGCTATGTGCCGTTGTTTCTGACGGATTATTCGCCGGAGTTCTGGAGCTCGCTGCTGCGGCATGCCTGCCTGCCGCAACCGCACCTGGTGGCGGCCGCCGCGCAGGATCACGGCGTGCATCCCGACGGCAACCGGCACGGTCGCATGCAGTCCTGGACGGCCCTGCTGACCGCCGACGACGATCCCTCTCACTGGATTTACGACGGGGAGATTCCGGCCCCGCTGACGCGCCTTCAGGCGCTGCGCGACAAGACGGGCGGCCCCGTGAGCGATACCGGCGCAAGCGCCCTGCTCGGCGCCCTGAGCGTGCAGGAAGTGCGCGATCGCAGCTTCCGCGACGGCATCACCCTGATCAACGTCGGCAACAGTCATACGGTGGCGGCGCTCGTGTATCAGGGCAGGGTGCGCGGTATTTACGAGCACCATACCGGCATGCGCACGCAGGAGGAGACGCTGCGCGATCTGGAGCAGTTCCGCAAGTCCTGGCTGCCCTGCGAGGAAGTGCAGGCGTCCGGCGGCCACGGCACGGCCTTCGGCCCGTACTGCGAGGAGGCCGGAGGCTATGACGCGACCTATATCATGGGGCCGCGGCGCGATCTCCTGCGCGGGCAGGGGCGTTTTCTCGATCCCTACGGCGACATGATGATGGCCGGCTGCTTCGGCCTGCTCTGGGGGCTTGCGCAACACAACAGCAAACAAGGATAGAGGGAGACAATGACCATTGATTTTTACGACGCCGCGGAAACCTGGAGCCGCGATCGCATCGCCGCCACCCAGCTCACGCGCCTGCGCTCCCTCGTGGAACACAGCCGCAAGTGCGCCTTCTACCGCGAACGGCTCGACGCCGCGGGCGTGACGCCCGAAAGCATCCGCACGCTGGACGACGTGCGCAGGATTCCCTTTACCACCAAGGACGATTTGCGCTCCCAGTACCCCGACGGGCTGCTGTGCGTGCCCCGGCGCGACATCGTGCGCATGCACTGCTCCAGCGGCACCACCGGCACGCCCGTGGCCATCTGCCATACGCAGAACGACGTCAACACCTGGGCCGATCTCATGGCCCGCTGTCTGTACATGGTGGGCGTGCGCCCCGACGACGTCTTTCAGAACATGTCCGGCTACGGCCTCTTTACCGGCGGTCTCGGCATTCACTTCGGCGCCGAGCGTCTGGGCTGCATGACCATTCCGGCCGGTCCCGGCAATTCCCGCCGCCAGATCAAGCTGGTCAAGGACTTCAGGACGACCGTCGCCCACATTCTTCCCTCCTATGCGCTCATTCTTGCCGAACATATGCGCGAAATGGGCGAGAATCCGGCCGATCTTCCCCTGCGGATAGCCGTGGTGGGCGCGGAACCCTATACCGAAGCCTTCCGCAGGCGTATCGAGGACCTGTTCGCCATGAAGGCCTACAACTCCTACGGGCTGTCCGAAATGAACGGCCCCGGCGTGGCCTTTGAATGCCCCGAGCAGCACGGCCTGCATATCTGGGAAGACGCCTTCCTGGCCGAAATCATTGATCCCGCCACCGGCGAACCCGTGCCGGACGGCGAAGTCGGCGAACTCGTCATGACCAACCTGTGCCGCGAGGGTATGCCCATCCTGCGCTACCGTACCCGCGATCTGACGCGCTTCCTTCCCGGCGAATGCGCCTGCGGGCGTCGGCATCGCCGCATGGATCGCATCCTCGGCCGCGCCGACGACATGTTCATCATCAAGGGCGTGAACGTCTATCCCATGCAGATTGAAAAGGTCATCATGGGCTTCCCCGAAGTGGGGCAGAACTATCTCATCCTGCTGGAAAACGACGGACTCGGCGACGTCATGCGCGTTCAGGTGGAAGTGCGCGACGAATATTTTGTGGAAGATATGCGCATCCTTCACAACCTGCAAAACACCATCGCCCGCCGTCTGCGCGACGAAATTCTGGTGACGCCCAGGGTCGAGCTTGTCCAGAGCAGCAGCCTTCCCTGCAACGAGGGCGGCAAGGCCGTGCGCGTGCAGGATTTGCGCGCAACCAAGTAGGCAATCATGGAAGCGTTGCTGGCCATGCTGGGCGTCGGCTTCGGCGTGCTGTTCATCGTCGTGCTGGGCTGCTGCGTCCTGCTCAACGTGGTGGGGCTGCCCGCCAACTGGCTTGTCCTTGTGCTGGCCGTCCTCTGGTACTTCGGCGTGCCGCAGGAAAACGGCATGGGCTTGTGGTACTGGATCGGCATGTGCGTCCTTGCCGTGGCCGGGGAAGTCATGGAAACGGGCGTTCAGCTCCTCAAGGCGAAACGTCACGGCTCCAGTTCCGCGGGCACGCTGGCGGGCATGATCGGCGGCATCATCGGCGCCATCGCGCTTGCGCCCCTGTTCTTCGGGCTCGGCGCGCTCATCGGCGCGCTGGGCGGGGCCTGGCTGGGATGCCTGCTGATGGAACTTCTCAAGGGGCGTCCCCGGCAGGAAGCCTTTGACGCCGCCTTCGGCACGCTCGTGGGCCGCTTTCTCGGCACCATCTGCAAATGCGGCGTGGGGGCCGCCATGGTTGCCATGACCGCGCAGTGCCTCTGGCCCGAAAACGGCCCGGCCCTGCCTCCTCCCTCCCTGCCCGCGGCTCCCGT
>CAJMRA010000298.1 GCA_905215675.1 uncultured bacterium
CGCCAGCTAAAGGGGGTTCCTTCCCCCCTCGGAAAACAACATCCGAAAATTACCCATACCATGCGGGCAGGCCCGGAACGGTGGTTACGGGTTGCACATCGGGCACAAGCAGTTCCACGCCCGCGGGGAACACAAGCACGTCGGCCACAGCGGGATTGGCCTCGATGAGGTAATGGGCCAGATGTTCGTCTCCCCAGAGGCGGAAGGCGATGGCGTCAAAGACATCGCCCTGAAGGGTGCGATAGCGTTTAGCCATAGGCCAGCCGCGCCTGATTGTGAACGATGTCGGAAATGAGGCGTTCCACGTCGCCGGAGCGTGCCTTGAGCGCCCGCATGACGCCTTCGGCAAAGGCGGCGTCCGGTATGCCTTGCAGGGTGACATTCAGGCCGACGCTGACCGTCGGCCCGGCGACTGCGCCCGGGGGCGGGGTGGGAAGCGGCACGACCGGAGGCGCGGCGGCCGACGCCGACGGCGCCCCGGAGGCGGCCGCCTCGGCAGCGCGTTTCTCCGCCAGCGTCGGCACGGCCGTCTTTTCACCCAGCGTCGGCACGGCCACCTTTTCACCCAGCGGCTTGACGCCGATCTTTTCCTTTTCCTCGTCGCCGAACGCCCAGTCCCATGCCTCGCCCACCATCGACAGGCCCTTGCCTATGGTGTCGATGACAGGCTGAATGTACGAAAGACCGGCGTTGAAGATGGCCCGCAGCTTTTCCCACATGCCCGTGAAATACGGGGACACCTTGTCCCAGTTGGTAATGAGGTACTCTGCGCCGAGGCTGAGGCCGGTCATGACCAGCCCTATGGGGCCAAGCGCCGTGCGGAAGGCTGTGCCGACGCCGCGAATGCCGCCGGCCAGCAGACGCCAGCCCCTGCCGGATGCGCCGGCGGCCGCCCCGGCGGCGGAAAGCTGGCCTGCCCCGGCAAGGCTGCTCGTGCCCGCACGCAATGCCGACGTGCCCGTGATGTCCATGCTGCGCCGCAATGCCTGAAATCCTCCGCGCAGCAGCTGCACCGGTGCGGAAACCGTCAAAAAGGCCGAACGCACCCCGGAAACAGCCAGACGCGCCGCCAGCATCCCCACCTTGACGGCCACAAGGCCGCCCACAACTCCCATCAGGCTTGTGACAAGCCGGGGATTGACTGTTACCCAGTCGGCAAGGCCGGAAATAAGCGGCCCGGTAGTCTCCAATAATTGATTCAGGGGCGGGAGCAGCACGCTCCCAAGATTGATGCCCAGTTCTGCCATCCGATTTTTGGCGAGCTGCAAGGCGTTGGCCGTAGTTTTCGACCTGTTTGTAAATTCCTTTTGCATGGCTCCGGCATAAGCGGCTTCATCGGACACCATGCGCAGATTTTTCTTGGCGAGTTCCATATTGTCCAGGAAGGGAGCAATGGCCGTAAGAGATTCCTTGCCAAAAATCGCCTGCATGATGCTGGCCTGCTCATGCTTCTTGAGCTTTTGCACGGCTTCCAGCACAGCCAGAATGGCGGCGGGGCCATCACGCTGCATATCCTTGGACAGTTCGACAACGTCGATACCCAGTTTGGCATAGGCGGCTCGCTGTCCCTTGGTTGCCTCTGTTCCGGCGACCATCGACAGCATCATGTTCTTGATGGCGGTTGCCGCGATTTCCGGCTGAATCTTCATGGAGTCGAGGGTAGCCGCCAGTGCCGTAAGCGGTTTTGCCGAAACCCCGGCCACGTTGCCCAAGGGGCCGATGCGGCTCACTATTTCCGCAATGCCCTTTTCGGTGGATGACGATGTGTTGGCAAACTGGTTCATCAAGTCCAGCGTGGTGCGCACTTCGGACAAATTCATTTTGAGCGCGGTACGGAAGCCGCCGATGGATTCGGCGGCTTCCTCGGAAGACATGCCGAAGGCCACGGCCATGTGGGCCGACATGGTGGAAAACTGTTTCAGCTCGCCCACGTCGTTCATGCCCAGCTGCCCCCCGGCGGCAAAGAGCCGCGCTATTTCTTCATGCGCCAGCGGCAGCTCCCGCCCCATGCCCTTGATGATGTTCTGCATCTCGTAATACTTGGGCGTGAGCTTGCCGCCTGCGTCGCGCATGCCGTCCATGGTCTTGGCGGCGTCGGCCATGCTGCTTTCAAAGTCGATGGCCATCTTGACGGGCATCACGACGCCGGTTGCCGGGGCGACCGTTTCCAGCAGGCTGCCGTAAACCTCCTGCCGGTTGCCGCGTTCGGTCTGTATGCCCCGCAGCCGTTCCATGCGTGTCCGTGTGCGTTCCAGCTCCGCCGAGGCCGCGGCCTGACGCTCGCGCCACTGCTCCACGGCCGCCCCATAGCCGATGGCCCTTGTCTTGGCCGTATGATAGGCACGGGAAACCTTTTGCAGTTCGGAGAGCAGCTTGCCGTCCGTGCGGCCGGAGGCGACGTACCGCTCGCGCAGATCGTCGCGCCGTCCCCGCAAATCAAGGGCGTTCTGCATGGCCTTCGAGGTGTTGGCCAGGCTGTGCATGGTCTGCTGCGTCCGGCGCATGCGTGAATCCAGCGACGCAAAGGATGAAGCGATACTTGAAGAAAGGCGTGCGCCGATATTGAATTTCAGACCGAACTCGCTCATGCGTCCCTCGTCAGTTCCCGTTGCAGCATCAGGGCCTCATCCAGCCAGAGCCGGGCATCATGCCAGCTCAGGGCCGCCGCGTCAGCGAGCGTCAGTCCCGCCAGACGCACCAGCAGCAGGCTCATCCTGCGAATGTCCGTCGGCGTCGGCTGCGCCCCGAAATCGCAGCACCTGCCGTTGCAGGGCCTCGTAATCCACCACGTCCAGCTGCTCCAGCTCCTCGCGTACCAGCCCCGTCAGCTCGCCCATGAACGCCATATCCTCGGCCGCGCCGCTTTCCTGCCCCAGAGGGTGCCGCAACAAATCGCGCATCACCGGCCGCCGTACCGTCACTTCCGTCAATCGCCGATCAGCAAGCTGCACCGGAAACAGCAACGCAACGGTGACGCTCGTCCGCATGTCCATGTTCTTCTTCTGTTCTGTCATGGTCTGTGCCTCCTGAATGTGTGTATGTCGGGGGAGGGGAAACCCCCTCTGCTGGCGCGAGAGGGGGTTTCCCCTCACCCGAACC
>CAJMRA010000299.1 GCA_905215675.1 uncultured bacterium
GTGCGCCTGACGCTGACGCCGCGGGCGCGGCAATGGTTTGCCGAAAAGGGCTTTGATCCGCGCATGGGCGCGCGTCCGCTGCGTCGCCTGCTGCGGAGCGAACTGGAAGACGCGCTGGCGCAGGAACTGCTGTTCGGAGCGCTGACGCAGGGCGGAAGCGTCAGGGTGGGCGTCCGGGACGGCGCGCTGACCGTGACCGCCGTTCCGGCGGCGTCGGCATGACGTTGCGGCTGGAGCTTGTCCGGCGGTGCGCCGAGGCCTTTCCGCCGCTGGAAACGGCCTTTGAGGACGGGTTGCTGTGCCGGGGCGGCGACTTGCGGCCGGAATGGCTGCTGGCCGCCTATGCCTGCGGTATCTTCCCGTGGTACAATCAGGGCGCGCCGCTGTGGTGGTCTCCCGATCCGCGCTGCGTCCTGCCGCTGGAAAAATTCCGCCTGCCGCGTCGCAGCGTCCGTTATTTGCGGCATCGGGATTTTTCCCTGAGCTGGAATACGGCCTTTGAGCAGGTCTTGCGGGCCTGCGCCGCCCCGCGCCGCTATGCGGGCAGGGAGGAGACGGGCACCTGGATCAATGAGGACATGGCGCGCGCCTATACGGAACTGCATCGGCTGGGCTATGCCCATTCGCTGGAAGTCCGGCGGGAGGGCGCGCTGGTCGGCGGCCTGTACGGCGTCAGTCTGGGAAGGGCCTTTTTCGGCGAATCCATGTTCCACCGGGAAAGCGAGGCCTCCCGCGCGGCTCTGGCCGGTCTGGTGACCCTGCTGCGGCAACGGGGCGTCCTGCTGCTGGACTGTCAGATGGAAACGCCGCACATGATGGGCATGGGGGCGGAATTATGGCCCCGCGAGCGCTATATGCGGGCCCTGCGCGAGGCGGCGCCGTCGCCGGACGAGCTGCAACGCCCATGGATGCCGTGGACGGAGCGCTACGAATACGCCGACGGCCTGTGGCATGAGCGCGGGGAAGAGGGAGCTTCTTGTGGATCATTTCGACTTGCAGAGTACGCATAGCCCGACGGGCGATCAGCCCGCCGCCATCGGCGAACTTGTCGCCAATATCGAGGCGGGCGTTCCGGCGCAGGTGCTGCTGGGCGTGACCGGTTCCGGCAAGACCTTCACCATGGCCAACGTCATTGCGCGCTGCAATCGTCCCGCGCTGGTGCTGGCCCCCAACAAGACGCTGGCGGCGCAGCTCTACAACGAATTCCGGGAGCTCTTTCCGCGCAACGCCGTGGAGTATTTCGTCAGCTATTACGACTATTATCAGCCGGAAGCCTATGTTCCGGCGTCGGATACCTACATCGAAAAAGATTCCTCCATCAACGACAATATCGACAAGCTGCGCCATGCGGCGACGCACGCCCTGCTGACGCGGCGCGACGTGGTGATCGTGGCGTCCGTTTCCTGTATCTACGGTCTGGGATCGCCGGAATTTTACGCAAAAATGGTCATTCCCGTGGAGGCCGGGCAGCGTTTCCCCATGGACGACCTGATCAGCCGCCTTGTGGAAGTGCAGTACGAGCGCAACGACTATGATTTTCACCGCGGCACGTTCCGGGTACGCGGCGACGCGCTGGAGATCATTCCCGCCTATCACCATGAACGCGCCCTGCGGATCGAGTTTTTCGGCGACGACATCGATCGGATGTGCGAAATTGATCCCCTGACGGGGGAAACGCTGTACGAGATTTCCAAGACGGTCCTGTATCCGGCAAGTCACTTCGTGTCGGCACAGGACAATCTGCACCGGGCCTGCGCCGACATCAGGACGGAATTGGGAGAGCGGCTGCGCTGGTTCAAGGAAAACGGTAAGCTGCTGGAGGCCCAGCGCATCGAACAGCGCACCCAGCTTGATCTGGAAATGATGGAGGAGCTGGGCTACTGCAACGGCATTGAGAACTATACCCGCCACATGGACGGGCGCAAGCCCGGCGAGCCGCCGTCCTGCCTGCTCAATTATTTTCCCGAGGATTTTTTGCTGTTTGTGGACGAGTCCCATATCACGGTGCCGCAAATCGGCGGCATGTACAAGGGCGACCGTTCCCGCAAGCAGACGCTGGTGGATTACGGCTTCCGCCTGCCGTCGGCGCTGGACAACCGTCCGTTGCAGTTCAACGAATTCACGAAGCTGCTGCATCAGGTCGTCTACGTGTCGGCCACGCCGGGAAAATACGAGCTGGATCAGGCGCAGGGCATTGTCGCCGAACAGATTATCCGTCCCACGGGACTGGTGGACCCGGAAGTGGACGTACGCCCCACCCGGGGGCAGATGGACGATCTGCTGGGCGAGTGCCGCGCCCGTATCGAACGGGGCGAGCGCGTGCTCGTGACGACCCTGACCAAGCGCATGGCCGAGGATTTGACGGAATACTGCTGCAATATGGGCGTGCGGGCGCGCTATCTGCATTCGGATATTGATACGCTGGAACGCATGCAGATTATCCGCGCCCTGCGCACGGGCGAATTCGATGTGCTTGTGGGTATCAACCTGCTGCGCGAAGGGCTGGATATTCCCGAAGTCTCGCTCGTCTGCATTCTGGATGCGGACAAGGAAGGCTTTTTGCGGTCCACCGGTTCGCTGATCCAGACGTTCGGCCGCGCGGCGCGCAATGCGCACGGGCATGTCATCCTGTATGCGGATACGGTGACGGCCTCCATGAGGGCCGCCATGGACGAAACGGCACGCCGCCGGGACAAGCAGCAGGCCTACAACAGGGAACATCACATCACGCCCCGCAGCACAAGCAAGAGTCTTGCCTCGCCGCTGGACGCCCTGTATGCGGACGGCGCGGGCGGACGCGGCGGCAAGGGGCGCGGCAAGGGCAGGAAGGACAAGGCGGCGGACGCCGACGCCGCGCCGCTGACGGCCGAGGCGACGGCGGAGCTGATTGCCGCGCTGGAAAAGGACATGCGCGCGGCGGCGCGCGAACTGGAATTCGAGCGCGCCGCGGAAATCAGGGATCGTATCCGCGCGCTGCGCGAACGACTGGTGGCGTTGCCGGAATAGAGCGTTTTCACCTTTGAAGAAGGTGAAAACGCGAGGCGGCGGCACAGCGCCGCCCGGCCCGAAGTGAGCGGAAA
>CAJMRA010000300.1 GCA_905215675.1 uncultured bacterium
GTGCTTCTGGCCGGGCGGCGCATGCCGCCGCCTCGCGTTTTCACCTTTTTCAAAGGTGAAAACGCTCTATCCGCGACTGTTCTCCCAGCCCCGGCGCACGCCGTCGGCCCATGCGGCAAACGCGTCGGCAAAGCCCTCCAGCGGCAGTTCGCCCTTTTCGCCGGTACGGCGGTCCTTGCATTCCACCACGCCGCGGGCCAGACCCTTGCCGCCCACGATCAGCTGCATGGGCGCGCCCAGCAGGTCGGCATCCTTGAACTTGACGCCCGGGCGCTCCTCGCGATCATCCAGCAGCACGGACAGCCCGGCGGCCTGCAAGTGCGCGTACAGTTCCTCGGCCCTGGCGGCCACGTCCTCCTTGCCGGGATCGAGGCACAGCAGGATGCACTGCACCGGCGCCAGCGGCAGGGGGAAGATGATGCCGTGCTCGTCGTTGTTCTGCTCGATGGCCGCGGCCACCACGCGCGAGACGCCGATGCCGTAGCAGCCCATGATCATGTATCGTTCCTTGCCGTTCTCGTCGAGAAACACGGCGTGCATGGCTTCGCTGTACTTGAGGCCCAGCTTGAAGATATGCCCCACCTCGATGCCCTTGGGCAGCTCGATGCGACCGCCGCAACGCGGACAGGCGTCGTCCGGCGTGATGCAGCGCAGGTCGGCATAGGCCGTCACGGCGGCGTCGCGCCGCAAGTCGAGATGCATGACGTGGGCGTCGCCCTTGTTGGCTCCGGCCACATAATCGGTCGCGCCCTGCAGTTCCTGATCGGCATAAACGGGAATCTCCAGACCGGCCGGTCCGGCAAAGCCCACGGGAGCGTGCGTCACGGCGCGCACGGTTTCCGGTCCGGCGAGTTCCACTTCCTGGGCCTTGAGCAGGTTCTTGAGCTTGATGTCGTTCACTTCCCTGTCGCCGCGCACCAGCACGGCCACGGGCTTGCCGTCCGCCACGAAAATCATGGTCTTGATCACCCGCGACGGCGCCACCTTGAGCATGGCGGCCACATCGTCCACCGTGTGCGCGCCGGGCGTGTCCACGCAGATCATGGCTGGGCAGACGTCCGTGCAGGGCTCGCCCTTCCAGAGAACCTCGGCGCGTTCCACGTTGGCCGCGTAATCGCACTGCGTGCAGGCGCAGATGGTGTCCTCGCCCGTGTCGGCCAGCACCATGAATTCATGGGAGAATTTGCCGCCTATGGAACCGGTGTCCGCCTCCACGGCGCGGAAACGCAGGCCGAGACGGCGGAAAATGGCCGTATAGGCCTCATACATGCGTTTGTAGCTCTCGTCCGCCCCGGCGTCGTCGGCGTCAAAGGAATAGCCGTCCTTCATGACGAATTCGCGGCCGCGCATCAGGCCGAAGCGCGGGCGCACCTCGTCGCGGAACTTGCTCTGAATCTGATACAGCCGCACGGGCAGCTGGCGGTAGGAACGCACTTCGCCGCGCACCAGATCGGTGATGACTTCCTCGTGCGTGGGGCCCAGGCAGTAGTCGCGATCGTTGCGATCCTTGAAGCGCAGCAGCTCCTTGCCGTAAAAGACCCAGCGCCCGCTTTCCTTCCAGAGATCGGCGGGCTGCACCATGGGCATGAGCAGCTCGTCGAAACCGGCTTTTTCCATTTCCTCGCGGATGATGGTTTCCACATTGCGGATGGCCCGCAGCCCCAGCGGCAGATAAGTATAGATGCCCGAGGTCAGACGACGCGCCATGCCCGCCCGCAGCAGCAGCTTGTGGCTTGCCACCTCGGCGTCGGCGGGAGATTCCTTGAGCGTGGGAATATACGCGGTGCTGTAACGCATTTTACTCGTATCCTTTTTCAATAAGCAGTGCCTGAAGTTCTTCCATGAAAGCCGCAAGCAGCGCATCCTGCCCGCGAACGGAGCGGATGACTTCCCCCTTGCGGAAGATGATGCCCTTGTCCCGGCCGCCGGCAAGCCCGAGGTCGGCCTCGCGCGCCTCGCCCGGACCATTGACCACGCAGCCCATGACGGCCACCTTGATGGGCGCGGTGGATTCGGCCAGACGCGCCTCCACGGCCGCGGCCAGCGCAAACAGATCGATTTCCGTCCGGCCGCAGGTGGGGCAGGAAATGATTTCCGGCCCGCGACTGCGCAGGCCCAGCGCGCGCAGAATTTCCCAGGCCACAGTCACTTCCTCCGCCGGGTCCGCCGTCAGCGAAACGCGCAGCGTGTCGCCGATGCCCTCGCGCAGCAGAATGCCGAGCCCCACGGCCGACTTGACCGTGCCGCGCATCAGCCCTCCGGCCTCGGTGACGCCGATATGCAGGGGATAGTCGCACGCCCGCGCCAGCGCCTCGTACGCCTCGATGGTATCCGTCACGGACGAGGACTTGAGGGAAATCTTGGTATCGTAAAAACCGCGGCGCTCCAGCAGACGCACATGCCCGAGCGCGCTTTCCACCATGGCCTGCGGACAGGGACCGCCGTACTTGCGCAGCAGTTCCTTTTCCACGGAACCGGAATTGACGCCGATACGAATGACGGCCCCGTGCGCGCGCGCCGCATCGACGACCCGATCCACGTTCGCGGCCGGGCCGATGTTGCCGGGATTGATGCGCAGGCCCTCCAGCCCGGCCTCCAGCGAGGCCACGGCCAGCCGGTAGTCAAAATGAATATCCGCAATGAGCGGTACGGGCGACGCCGCGCGAATGGCCGCCAAAGCTTTGACGGCCGCCTCGTCGGGAACGGCCAGCCGCACGGCTTCGCAGCCGCGCTTCACCAGCCGCCCGATCTGGGCTATCGTGGCCTCCGCGTCGCGGGTATCCGTATTGGTCATGCTCTGCACCATCACGGGCGCGCCGCCGCCGACGGCAAGCTGTCCGAGTCTGATGGCGCGGCTCCGACGCTGCGTCATGGGCACCTCCCCCGACCGGGAACGGCATGCCGCCCGCCGGTCCGCCCCCTTCCGTTTTTTCGCAGGGCTCCACGACCGGCAAAAAGGGGGCGTCAGCAGCATTCCATCGGCGTCACCGATTGTCAAACCCCTTGTTCCTCCAAAAGGGACTTTCCCTGCATCCGCATCAGGGCCTGTCAACACTCAATCGTTCTTCCGGGGGGA
>CAJMRA010000301.1 GCA_905215675.1 uncultured bacterium
CTTTGGGCCGGGCGGCGCTGTGCCGCCGCCTCGCGTTTCACCTTTGAAAAAGGTGAAACGCTCTATACCGGCGCGACCTTTTTTGCCAATCATTCCCACCCTTGCCGGATCGCGCGCCTTCTGGTAGCCTGAAGCCTGTCGCTTCGGGAGGAGCGTTGCCGCGCCCCCGCCACATGCGGGCGCAGCCCCGGAAACATCGCAACAGGAGGAAGAACGCCATGCCTTCAGATCAGACCATCGGCAGTCGCATCCGTGCGTTTCGGACGGCGCGCGGTCTTTCTCCGGCGGAACTCGCGCAGGCGTCCGGACTGACGGAAGAATTCCTGCTGGGGCTGGAAAACGACGGCATCTATCCCGCCATCGGCCCCCTGCACAAGATAGCCCGCGCACTGGAGCTGCGCCTCGGGACCTTTCTTGACGATCAGGTCGGCAAGGACCCCATCATCACCCGATCCGATCGCCATCCCGGCGGCGACCCCGCCCTGCATCGCGGCGCCATGCCCGCGCCGAGCTACAGTTATCATGCGCTGGGCAAGGGCAAGAGCGATCGCAACATGGAACCGCTGCTCATCACCATCCGGCCGCTTCCCGACGACAGGGAACGCAAGCCCTCCTCCCATCAGGGCGAGGAGTTCATCTATGTGCTGGAAGGGACGCTTGTTGTGGAATACGGCCGGGAACGCCATGAACTGCACCCCGGCGACACCATCTACTACAACTCCATTGTGCCGCACCATGTCGCCGCCGGAGACGGCAAGCCCGCGCGTATCCTTGCCGTCACCTACAATCCCTAGGGGCTCCCATGG
Organism: uncultured bacterium; assembly: GCA_905215675.1. GTDB lineage: Bacteria > Desulfobacterota > Desulfovibrionia > Desulfovibrionales > Desulfovibrionaceae > Desulfovibrio. The sequence goes on from CAJMRA010000301.1 coordinate 807, forward strand.
ACGAGAAAGTTCGCCATCGCCAAAGCCTGTTTGAACTGCGGGAAAAAACGCTCGGCCGGATTCTCGACGAAACCGTGGCCCGCGTGCCGGATCACGACGCCCTGATCTATGCCGACCGCGGCTACCGCCAGACCTGGCGGGAATTCGCCGATACGGTGGACGCCTTTGCCAAGGGGCTCATGGCCCTGGGCGTGGGCAAGGGGGAAAAGGTGGCCGTCTGGGCGACCAATGTTCCCTACTGGGTCACGCTGCAATTCGCCACCGCCAAGATCGGAGCCATACTGATCACGGTCAACACCAATTATCGCGAGCATGAACTGCGCTATCTGCTCAATCATTCGGAATGCGAAAATATCTTTCTGATTGATACGCTGCGCGATCACGCCTTTGTCGATACGCTCTATGCCATTGCGCCCGAGCTGCGACGGCAGGGACGCGGCCGTCTTCACTGCGCCGCCCTGCCCCACCTCAAACGGGTCTGCTATCTCGGCGCGGAAAAATTTCGCGGCATGTACTCCGTCCCGGAAATCCTCGGCATGGCCGTCATGGTCAGCGACGAGGACTATCGCGCCCGGCAGGCCGAGCTTGACCCCTGGGACGTGATCAACATGCAGTACACCTCCGGCACCACGGGGTTTCCCAAGGGCGTCATGCTCACCCATGTGGGCGTGGGGCTCAACGGCTACTGGATCGGGCGCAACATGGGTTTCAGCGAAAAGGACCGTCTCTGTCTCTGCGTGCCCCTGTTCCATTGTTTCGGCTGCGTGCTGGGCGTCATGGCCTGCGTCAACCACGGGACCTGCATGGTCATCGTCGAAAAATTCAATCCCCTTACGGTGCTGGCCGCCGTGGACAGCGAACGCTGCACGGCCCTGCACGGCGTGCCCACCATGTTTCTTGCCGAGCTGGAACACAAGCTGTTCAAGCGCTTTGACGTCTCCAGCCTGCGCACCGGCATCATGGCCGGTTCCACCTGTCCCGAACCCCTCATGCGGCGCGTGGTGGAAGAAATGAACATGAAGGATATCACCATCTGCTACGGCCTGACCGAAGGTTCCCCCGTCATGACCCAGTCGGATGTGGACGATCCACTGCCGCTGCGCTGTGAAACCGTGGGCTGTCCCATGCCCGGCATCGAGGTTCGCATCGCCGATCCCGATACCTGCGAGGAGCTGCCGCGCGGGCAGGTGGGAGAAATACTCTGCCGCGGCTACAACGTCATGAAGGGCTACTACAAGATGCCCGAGGAAACCGCCCGCACCATCACCCCGGAAGGCTGGCTGCACTCCGGCGATCTGGGCGTCATGGACGAGGCGGGCTACGTCCGCGTGACGGGCCGCATCAAGGACATGATCATCAGGGGCGGAGAAAACATCTATCCGCGGGAAGTGGAGGAGTTTCTCATGGGCATGCCCGACATCATGGATGTGCAGGTGGTCGCCGTGCCCAGCCGCAAGTACGGCGAAGAGGTCGCGGCCTTCATCATTCCCCGCAAGGGCGCGGTCGTCGCCCCCGAGGATATCCGCGCCTTCTGCCGCGGACAGATCGCCTGGTACAAGATTCCCCGCCATATCGCCGTGGTGGACGCTTTTCCCCTCACGGCCAGCGGCAAAATACAGAAATTCCGTCTTCGCGAAATGGCCGCCGAACGCTGGCCGGAGCTGATGAAATAAGGCGTCCCGCATGCTCAAACCCTTTTATCAAGGCAAACTCGACACGTTTTGCGCCATCTATGCCGTTCTGAACGCCCTCCGTCTGACGCACGGCATCCGAACGCTCAAGGCCCGCGACATCCTCAACGAAACGCTCATGGCTCTGGCCGCGACGCCCGACGCCCTGCGCGCCGTTCTCACGCAGGAAACCGACTATCTCCAGCTTGTGGACGGCATTCTGCGCGCTCAGGCCCATAAATTCCCGCTGGACATACGCGCCCCGTGGGACGCCGCATCCCAGCCCGACGAGAACGAATTCTGGGACACCGCGCGCCGCTGGCTCGACGGCGGCGACAAGCGCGCCGTCATCTTCCGCTTCCTGCGGCACATGACCCCGGCAGGCCCGGCCGTGAACCGCCACTGGACCGTTGCCGATCACATGAACGACAGCGTTCTCCACCTTTTCGACTGCAGCCACGAGGCCGAGGCCATCCTGAATGTGCGGCGTGCGGAATTCGTAACATCTCCCGCCCGCGTCGCCGCCGGTCGCCTGCTGTTCATCGAACCCCGCACCGTCCGTCTTGTCCGCCTCCCCTTCTAGGGAGGTATCCGTTCCGG
>CAJMRA010000302.1 GCA_905215675.1 uncultured bacterium
ACGGTTCATGTTCCGGCGGCACTTCCTGCGCGTCGCAGACCATCCAGTCGATATCTGGCAGGCCGGTGGTCTGCATGTAGCCGTAAATCCAGCCCGCCTGTACGGGCGCGGGATGGCGCAGAAAAACCCGCAGGCGGTTGTTGGCCGTATGCCCGGCCATATCGATCAGAATGTCGATCCTGTCGTCCCGGATGCGGCGTTCCAGTTCCGTATCACCCATGCTGGAAATATCGCGCCAGTGATCTGACAGGGACTTGAAAAGATCGGTGTAGCCGTCGGCCTGCCCGGGATCGAGGTGGGCGTAGCAGAAGACCTCGAAGCCCTGCCGGAAAGCCTCTTCCTGCTGGGCCCGGAAAATGGGCTCCATGAAATAGGCCATGCTGTGCCGCCGGAAGTCCGGGGAGACATAGCCCAGGCGCAAGCGGCGATCCGGCGTGCGATCCACGTCCAGGGGCCTGGGCGCGCGCAGATCGGGCTTGACGCTCTTGTCGTACCAGTCGCGGAAGTATTCCCAGATGTGCGCCGCCGTCAGCGTGGGGTGGCAGTTGAGGTTGAAAAAGAGGTTGCGATAGTAGGCATAGCGCTTGTTGCCCAGCAGGTGCTTGATACGCTCCATGAGCGTGTCGAATTCGGAGAAGTCCCCGGCCTTGACCATTTCGTCCAGCAGGTTCTGCGTCAGCTGCACGTTGACGGGGCGCAGCGCCAGCGCCTTGCGGCGACAGGCAACAGCCTCGGTGAGGCGGGACATCTTCGAGAGAATATCGGCGCGCCGGGAGAAGACGGCCGGATTATCGGGAAAGCGGCGCTCCAGCGCGTCCAGCGCCAGCAAAGAATCGGCATGACGATTGAGCTTTTCGGCAATGGCCAGCTGCGCCCACCAGATGTCGGGATGATCGGGCGTGCGATCCGCCCACTGCCGGATGCGCGCGATGACGGCCTGCATGTCCTCCGAGGTCCGCACATCGGGCAGGCAACCGTGGAGCCGTTCATGCAGGCGCACCAGCGCCACCCCGCAGCGGGCCAGCACCTTTTCCGGTGGAAAGGCTTGCAGCATGCGGAGGACCAGCTCCCGCTCCTCTTGCGGGCGATCCAGACGCCGCAGCAGATCGCAGGCCATGCCCGGCAAATCGGCATTGTCCGCATAGCGGGCCATGCCCTGACGGCACAGTGTCAGGGCGTCTTCAAGACGTCCCATGTCGCGCAGGACTCTTGCCGCCTGAACGATATCGTCCGGAGCATTACCAGATAAACGACATAAAGACCGGGCCAGTAAATCCGCTTCATCATACCGTTCCAGACGACGGCAAGCACGGATCAGTTCTGAAATCAGCTTGACATTCCCGGGCTCCCGGCGATGGGCGTTTTCCATTACAGCTACGGCCTCGGGCAGCCGATTATTCAAATCCAGTGCGGCGGCATATTCCTGCATCCAGACGAGGTCGTCCGGAGCCTCGTCATGCCAGCGGGAAGCCAGCTCCAGCACTGCCTGCGGGCGATTGCTCTGCCGCAGGGTATTCAGCAAAAGCAATCTGTTGCGCGGCAGGGGCTTTGCCGTTGCCAGCGCTTCAGCGCAGGCAACGGCCTCGTCAAAGCGTTCGCGCACGATCAGCATGCGCACCTTCTGGGAGGCCAGCGCGAAATCCGCGGGATCGCGGGCAAGCCCGGCCTCGCAGGCGGCCAGCGCCTCGTCATAATTCCCCATACTGTGGCAGACTTCGGCATAAAGACCGTGATGCAGGAGGATGGAAGGATCGCGATCGCGCATTTCCCGCGCCTTTGCGCGGGCCTTTTCCAGCTCGTTGCGGGATTCCCAGAAGCGCACCAGCGCCAGACCGCCGCTTTTCCAGTCGCGGCGCTCGGCTTCCTCAAGGCAGCGCAGGGCGTCGGCAAAACGGCTGCGCGCGGCATACAGCCGTCCCAGCATCAGGGGATATTCCGCCTCGTCGGGGCAGTCGGCCGTCCATTTCACCAGCACCGTCACGGCACGAGCTTCTTCCCCGCGGTTGATCCATGCCTGTACCAGTTCGCGGCGCACGGGCAGGGGGTTGCGGGCCTTGTCGGCCCCGCGTTCCAGCAGGTCAAGGGCCGCGTCCATATCGCCGCCCCTTGCCGTCAGGGCGGCAAGACGCAGCCAGTTTTGCGCCTCGCCGGGGTCTGCCTTCAGGGCCTTGTGCGCCTGCTCCAGCCCGGCCTGCACGTCGCCCCGCGCGGCGCGTATCTGCGCCAGCATGCGCCGGGCCGCGTCATTGTCCGGCCGGGCTTCGCAGAGCGCGCGGCATTCCTCCTCGGCCGCGGCCTGCTCGCCGCGCTGCAGCAGGACGCGGACCCTGTTGAGGGCAGCGGCAGTGCGTATCTCCGCTTTCTGCGCGCCATCCTGCGCCAGCTCCTGCCAGATACGCAGGGCCTCGTCGCTTTGGCCGCGCTCCAGCAGGCACTGGGCCAGATTGTTGCGCGCGCCCGCGTCGCCGGGGCGCAGTTCCAGCAGGCGGCGATACATCCGTTCCGCCTGATCTGTTTTGCCGGCCGTATGCAAGGCCGCGCCGACAGACAGAAGAATTTGAGAATCTTCCGGATAGAGCTCCAAAAGAGCAAACGCTTTGTTTGCCAGATCCTCTTTTTTCAAACTTCCGCTTATACGGGCAAGATCGAGCCACGCCATGCCTCGATAAGGCGTCATCCGCTGTTCGCAAAGCGGGCGCAACCATTCCAGAGCTTCCGTATAGCGCCGTTGCTGTGCGTAAATCTCAATAATGGCGCGTACAGGCAAATCCTCATCAGGACAGGCATCATATGCCTTGTGGCAATACTGCAGGGCCTCTGCATAGTTGCCGGAGCGGCAAGACCGACGAGCCTGTTTCAGAAACTGCTGCATCCTCACTTTGGACATACCACCTCCCCCAACAAAAAAGTGTGTTAAATACGCAAGATACTCTAGAGCGTTTCACCTTTGAAAAGGTGAAACACGAGGCGGCGGCACAGCGCCGCCCGGCCCGAAGCGAGCGGAAAAATCGCGTTTTTTCCGCGAAACGACAGGCCGTATGGTTTGAAACGCGCAGCGTTTCA
>CAJMRA010000303.1 GCA_905215675.1 uncultured bacterium
TTTCAAAGGTTTATGTAGCCTGCATTTTCTATTTATTTGAAATAAGTAGAAAAATTAATTTTTGTGGGAAAAGCGCGGTTTTTCCACTGGCTTTGGTTAGGGAGGCTGGCTCGTAATATTTGGGGGGAGATTTTTCTCCGAAACTTCGCTGTCGGCGGGGTGTCCCGACAGACCGCGTGATTTTCAGCATACCGCCATGAAAAAGGCCCGCCATACCGGCGGGCCTTTTTCATGCGGGAGGGAATCGCTCACGCTCGCGGGCGGCGACGGAGATTCCCCTCCCCCTGAATCTCTCAAACCCTCTGACACGCGTTAACTTTGCGGAAAGCGGCTGCCGTCGTCGAAAATCTGGGCGATTTTGCGCAGGCGCAGGCGCGCGGGCAGATCGCCCCGGTCGTCCAGGGGCCGCAGGGCGGCAAGGCAGAGAACAAGGGGCGAAAGATAGGTCCGGCTCCAGTCGAAGGTCAGGCGCGCGGCGCCGTCGGCGTCGCAACGCATGCTGAGGAAAAAGGGACGGATGTCCACATCCCGGAGTTCGCCCTTCTTGTTTTCGCGCTGGATGGTGCAGACCTCCCGCGCCATGAAGTCCTGAAGGCAGGAGACGGCGCGGGCCGTGCTTTCGGCGTCGTGCAGGCGCAGGCGGAAAACCTCGGCTTCCGCCTGTTCGGTGCGGTGTTCCTTGTCCGTTTTTTCCACGGCGCGGATATGGAGACCTTGCGGAAGCATGGGAGCCAGCCGGGCCGCGACCTCTTCGGGAGACAGGAGGCGGCGCAGGGTGACGGCGAACCATTCGGCTTCGCTCTGCACGCCGACGGGGAGGGCCCGCCCGAAGGAAAGAAGGGGCAGGGGATGGAAGCCGCGCGAAAAGCTCATGGGGATATCCGCGCGGCGCAGGGCGCGTTCCAGCACGGCCTGCAATTCCAGATGGCTGAGGTAGGCGCTGCCGTCGAGCTTGGTATGCCAGACGCGATACTGTACGGCCTTGAAGATGAGGGACGGATCAAGCTGCGGCGGCTTCTTGCTGTATTCGGCGCAGATGATCTTGCCGTCGGCGTCGCGCCGCGGCTGATGGGATTCCTGATCCCGCCGGGGAAAGACAAGATGATGCTCATGCGGCAGAATGTCGTCGCCGTGGCGGGAAACATGGGGCAGCAGGGAGGGCCCGGCGGGCGTATCGCAGGCGCCGCAGACGGAACAGCCGCCGTAACGGCAATCCCCGGTTATCTTGCCCGCGTAGGCGCGTTCCCGTTCGCGGCGTAAAAAGTCCTCGCTGACGCCCGCTTCCAGATGGGACCACGGCAGGGGATCGCCCACGGCCGGGCCGCGCGTGCAGGCGTCGGCGTCGATGCCGCATTCCTCCAGCGCTTCCAGCCACGGTTCCAGACGAAAATGCTCCATCCAGCTGCTGAAGATGGCCCCCTTGCGGTAGGCCCGTTCCACCACATCGGCCAGCGATCGATCCGCGCGCGACATGATGCCTTCCAGATGACTGACGGCGGGCTCGTGCCAGCGCAGCTTGAGGAATTTTTGCGCCTTGAAGGCGTCGCGCACCAGACGGACGCGGCGTTCTATCTCTTCCTGTGAAATCTGCGGCTCCCACTGGAACGGGGTAAAGGGCTTGGGAACGAAGGGGGAAAGGGAGGCCGTGACCTGCAGGCGCGGATTGCCCTTGCCCGCGGCGTCGCGCACCTTGCGGCACAGATCGGCGATGGCCAGCAGATCGTCGTCGGTTTCCGTGGGCAGGCCGATCATGAAGTACAGTTTGACCTGTCGCCAGCCGTATTCCAGCAGCTTTTGCGCATGGAGGATCAATTCCTCTTCCGTGACGCCCTTGTTGATGACGTCGCGCAGGCGCTGGCTTCCCGCCTCGGGGGCGAGCGTGCAGCCGGTACGGCGCACGTCGGCCATGCGGCGCATGATGTCGTCGTCAATGGAGCCCACGCGCAGCGAGGGCAGGGAAAGGCTTATCTGTTCCTGGGCGCAGCGATCCAGAACGCCGTCGCACAGGGTCTTGAGCGCGGAAAAGTCGCCGGTACTGAGCGACAGGAAGGAAATTTCGTCAAAGCCCGTCCGGCTGAGGCAGTCGTCGAGAAGGCGGCGGATTTCCGGCAGGCTGCGTTCCCGCACCGGGCGGTATGTCATGCCCGCATGACAGAAGCGGCAGCCCCGCGTACAGCCGCGCGCGATTTCCAGCGACAGCCGGTTGTGAACGGCCCCGATGGGCACGACCTGCGCCGTGGGATACGCGGCGTCGTTCAGATCGGCCACAATGCGCCGCCGGGGGCGATGATCAGGGAAGAGGGGACGCAGGCGGCCGTCGGCATCCGGCACAAAAAAGGACGGAACATAGACGCCCGGAATATGGCGCGCCTCTTCGAGGAAGGCGCGGCGCGTCCAGTCTTCGGCAACGGCCTTTTCCAGCAGGCGCAGCACGTCGGGCAGCAGTTCTTCCCCGTCGCCCAGCATCATCAGATCAATGAAGGGGGCCAGCGGCTCGGCGCTCAGGAGCGCGCCGCCGCCCGCCATGATCAGGGGGCAGTCCCGCAGCCTTTGGGGGCGCTGCTCCGTGCGCAGCGGAATGCCCGCCAGATCGAGCATATAAAGAACGTTGGTATAGCAGAGTTCGTGGGTGATGGAAAAACCCACGGCATGGAGTTGTGCCAGCGGCGTCCCGGATTCCAGCGTACACAGCGGCGCGCCGTGCTTGCGCAGCAGCTCGCCCGCGTCGGCGTCGGGAGCCATGGCGCGCTCGGCCCACCACCGCGGTTCGGCATTGACGATACCGTACAGAATCTTCTGGCCGAGATAGGACATGCCCACTTCGTACGTATCGGGAAAAGCCAGCGCCACACGCAGGGCGACGGCGTCGGGGTCTTTACGGCAGGCGCCGTCCTCTATTCCGGCGTAACGGCTCGGACGCGGCAAAATGGGCAGCAATGAACGCATGGCACACCATGAATGTTGTAGTGGTTGTCGGAAGTATACGGCCTGAGATGTTTTTGGGGGAGGGGAACCCCCTCATCTCTGCTGTCGATGCCCGTAGCTTCCTTTGTCGC
>CAJMRA010000304.1 GCA_905215675.1 uncultured bacterium
CCCCCCTCAACACACTCCCGCTCCGCCCCGCTCCCCCACCCACACAGACTGACAGATTACAGGCGGACAGGCCATGACAACAGAAGAACCCCTTGTAGCCATTGAGCATCTCAATCTGTTTCTTCCCGGCGACGCCGCGCATGAAGACGTGCTGCACGACATCTGCTGGACCATCCGGCGCGGCGAGCACTGCGCGCTGATGGGCGTCAACGGCGCGGGCAAGACGACGCTCCTGTCGCTGTTGCACGGCCTGCTGTGGCCCTCGGCGGGCAGTATCCACTGGTACGGGCCGGACGGGCCGGAAAGCTCGCCCATTGTGGGCCGCTCCATTTCCGCGCTGGTATCGCCCGCGCAGCAGGAACGGTACCAGCGGCAGCGCTGGTACATCACGGGGCGGGAGCTTCTGCTCACGGGTTTTGAGGACACGCCGCTTTTGTACACGACGACCACGGAGGAGCAGGAACAGGCCGTGCGGGACATGGCCCGTCGTCTGGACGCCCTGCCCCTGCTGGATCGCCGACTGCCGGAAATGTCGCAGGGACAGCTGCGTATTCTGCTGCTGGGACGGGCGCTGCTGCGCCGTCCCGCGCTGCTGCTGCTTGACGAATGCGTGGACGGTCTGGACATGGAACACCGGCGCAGCTTCTTTGCCACCCTGGAGGCCATGACGCGGGCGGCGGGCCCGGCCATGACCGTCATCATGAGCAGCCACCGCATGGATCAGGTGCCGGACTGGTGTTCGCGGCGACGCTGGATCGACGGCGGGAGGCTGCTGCCAGAAGGCGCGACGCCGCCGTTCGACGCGGGCGCGGCCGCCCTGCCTTCGGCATCGCCCCGACCGGCGCTGCATGCGGCCCCCGCCTCTCCCGCGCTGAACGCTCCGCCGCTGGTGCGCGTGCGTCATGCCACGGTCTTTATCGACGGGGAGGAAGTGCTGCACGACGTCAACTGGACCTTGCGGCAGGGGGAACACTGGCGGATTGTCGGCAACAACGGCTCCGGCAAATCGACGTTCCTGCGCATGCTGGCCGGGGATGAATTCGTCGCCACGGGGGGAAGCATCACGCGCTGTCTGCCCGGCAACGGCGGCGAGACCTCCCTGCTGGAAGATATCCGCAAGGGGATTCGGCTGGTATCCGACCTGTCGCAGGCGCAATACGGATACGATCTCAACGCGCTGGGACTGGTCTGCTCCGGCTTTGACAACAGCGTGGGCATTTACCGCGATTTCAGCGCCGGGGAAGTGGCCGAGGCCATGCGCGTCATGGAAGAACTGGACGCCGCCGAACTGGCGGACATATCCATCCGGCACGTCTCCACGGGGCAGCTGCGCCGCCTGTTCCTTGCGCGGGCGCTGGTCGGGCATCCCGACGTGCTGCTGCTGGACGAGCCCTGTTCCGGGCTCGATCCGCTGGGGCGGGCGCACTATCTGTCCCTGCTGGACAAACTTGCCGCGCGCGGTCTGCATCTCGTCTATGTCTCGCATGAGGAGGGCGAGGGGCCTTCCTGTCTCAACCGGCAGGCCCGTATGGAACACGGCAGACTGCGCTGCGCGTCATGACGCGGGATGCGGGACGCCGCGCGCGAAAGGTTGACAGTCGCCCCGCGCCTCCCTACTTTTACAAGCAAAAATACCCGCCGCATGACGGCAAGAAAGGATACAAGCCATGCCCCTCTGCTCAGTAGAAGAAGCCGTTGCCGAACTCAAGCAAGGCAAAATGATCATTCTTGTGGATGACGAGGATCGCGAAAATGAAGGCGATCTGACCATGGCCGCGGAATTCGCCACGCCGGAAGCCATCAACTTCATGGCAAAATTCGGGCGCGGCCTCATCTGCCTGCCCATGGCCCCCGAACTGGCCGACAAGCTGAATCTCCCGCTCATGACGCAGCGCAACGGCTCCCGTTTCGGCACGAACTTCACCGTCTCCATTGAAGCGCGCGAAGGCATCACCACGGGCATTTCCGCCGCCGACCGCGCCCATACCATCCGCACGGCCGTGGCCGACGGCGCGCGTGCCGAAGACCTCGTGACGCCCGGCCATGTCTTCCCGCTGCGCGCCCGTCCCGACGGCGTGCTTTCCCGCGCCGGACAGACCGAAGGCAGCGTGGACCTTGCCCGCATCGCGGGTCTCAAGCCCGCCGCCGTCATCTGCGAAATCATGAAGGACGACGGCACCATGGCCCGTATGCCCGATCTGGAAACCTTCGCCGCCGAACACGGGCTCAAGATCGCCGCCGTCAAGGACATCATCCGCTATCGTCTCAACCGCGGGCAGGTTTCCGTGCGCTGCGACGCCAAGGCCCACCTTCCCACCATGTTCGGGGACTTCACGGTCTATGCCTATGAAAGCGACCGCGAACCCGGAACCCATCTTGCCATTGTCAAGGGCGACATCACCGGTCCCGAGCCGGTGCTTGTGCGCGTGCACAGCCAGTGCCTCACCGGCGACGCCCTCGGTTCCCTGCGCTGCGACTGCCGCGGCCAGCTGGGCGCGGCCCTGCGCCAGATCGAGAAGGCCGGACGCGGCGCGCTCATCTATATGCGTCAGGAAGGGCGCGGCATCGGCCTTGCCAACAAAATCCGCGCCTATGCCCTCCAGGATCAGGGCTATGATACCGTCGAGGCAAACCGCAAGCTCGGTTTCCCCGACGACCTGCGCGACTACGGCACCGGCGCCCAGATTCTTGTGGACCTCGGTATCCATAAAATCCGCCTGCTGACCAATAACCCCAAGAAGATCGTCGGCCTTTCCGGCTACGGCATCGAAATCGTGGAACGCGTTCCCATCGAAATCGAGGCCTGCCCCGAAAACGAGGCCTATCTCCGCACCAAGAAGGAAAAAATGGCGCATCTGCTGACGGGCATCCGCTGCCACTAGGCTCAGGACTTATTACGTTTTGTCTTGAGGGGGAAGGAACCCCTTTGCTCTGCTGTCGATGCCCGTAAGGCTCCTTTGTCGCCTAACGGGCACGGCCTGCGGCCGCCCGTCGGGTCGCTGCTCGCGGCAAAAAGGGGTTCCTTCCCCCTCAAACTCCCCCATCCTC
>CAJMRA010000305.1 GCA_905215675.1 uncultured bacterium
CGCGGTTTTTCCGCTCACTTTGGGCCGGGCGGCGCTGTGCTGCCGCCTCGCGTTTTACCTTTTTCAAAGGCAAAACGCTCTCAAACGCGCTTTTCTGGAGAATGTTTCCTCGCGGAGACACGCACGCTTTCCCCTCGCCCACCGTCCCCCGGCGACACAACGAAAAAAATATAAAACGAACGGGCATCCCCCGCCCTCTGATTTTCCCGCTGTTTCCGCCGAGCGAAGGCCGCGCCCCTCATTCCCGCCGGGCAACAGCAGCCATTCAGGGAACGAACGCCCCCCAAAATAAAAAAAGGGAGCCCGCCCCTTGTGCGGACTCCCCTGCCAACCTGCGGGGGCGATCAGTACAGCGTGCGATCCTGCATGGCGTTCCATTCCTCATAGAGCGCCGCGCCTTCCGGCACAAAGAGGCGACGAATGGACAGATGCGGCAGGTCCACATCTCCGGCCGGGGACGGCGAACAATGAAAGACGCGCCCCACATCCTCAAGAAAGGCCGCGTCGTCAAAGCCCGCCCCGGCGGTCATGGCGTAATCGTTACAGTAATAGAGCGTGGAGAGACGCGACCAGAGAACGGCGCCCAGACACATCACGCAGGGAAAGCCCGTGGCGTAGAGCGTGCAACCGCGCAGATCCAGCCGCCCGGCCTTGCGGATGGCCGCAATTTCCGCGTGCATGGTGCAATCCTGCGTGCCCAGCACCTCGTTATGGGCCACGGACAGAACCTGTCCGTCCGGGTCCGTGATCAGCGCCCCGAAAGGCCCGCCCCTGCGGGCGCGCATGCCCGCGCGCGCCTCCTCGACGGCGCGCCGCATGAATGCCTCGTGCCTTGCCTGTGCATCCGTCATGTTTCCTCCCTGTGAAAGCGGAAAAAACAAGGTGAAACGCTCTGAAAAAAGCGCGTTGGGGGAAGGATGGGTTCCCTTCCCCCCGGAAGAACGCTCCCGTATTAACACGCCCTAACGCGGCATGCGGTAGCGGCCGGACATGGGAACCTGCCAGCCGCCGCCGAAGGGCATGTCGCTGAGATAGAGGGCCGGGGGTTCCTGACGGCGCTTGAATTCCGCCGCGAACATGCGGGCGCGCACGTCCTGTTCCACGGGGCTGAGGGGCAGGCCGTGGGGATCGGGACTCAGCAGATGTTGCAGGGCCGGATCGAGGACATCATAGGGCGGCAGACTGTCGGAGTCCTTCTGTCCGGGCCGCAGTTCGGCGGAGGGGGCCTTGTCGAAGATGGCGCGGGGAATCAGCTCTTCGCCGCGCGCCGTATTGAACCACCGGGCCACGGCATAGACTTCCGTCTTTGTCAGATCGGCGATGACGCCGAGCGCGCCCACGGTGTCGCCGTACAGGGTGCTGTAGCCCACGGCGGCCTCGCTCTTGTTGCCGGTATTGAGCACCAGCGCCCGCGCGCGGTTGGCCAGCGACGAGAGCAGCACGCCCCGGATGCGGGCCTGCACGTTCTCGAACGTGGTATCGCCGCCCGCCGGTTCGGGGAACAGCCCCAGCCCGGGCCGCAGGGTATCGGCAAAGGCGCGCATCACGGGCTCGATGGGCAGGGTCACGGTCCGCACGCCCAGATTTTCGGCAAGGGCGCGGGCGTCCGTGACGGAACCCTCGCTGCTGTAGGGGGACGGCATCAGCACGCCCAGCACGTTTTCCGGGCCGAGGGCCTCGGCGGCCACGGCGCAGACCAGCGCCGAATCCATGCCGCCGGACAGGCCCACGATGGCCTTTTCGGCATGGCACTTGCCGACAAAATCCCGGACGCCCAGCGTCAGCGCGCGCCACATGGATTCTTCCGCGCAGGCGCACGAAGGATGAATGTCGCCCGCGCCCGCGGCCGTATCCACGACCAGCACTTCCTCCTCGAAGGCCCGCCCGCGCGCCAGAAGCTGGCCCGTGGGGTCAAAGGCCACGCTCTGGCCGCCGTACACGCCGGAATCAAAACCGCCCGCCAGATTGACGGAGAACAGATGCACGTGGTGACGCGCCGCCACATGCGAAAGACGATGCTCGATCAGCTCCTGCGCGCCCCGACAGAAAGGCGTGGCGCTCATGTGGACGATGGCGTCCACGCCGCGCTGGATCATCTCCATCAGCGGATTGTGGCCGCTGGCGTACTGAATTTCCCAGAACGGACTTTCGCCGTCGGCCTCGCCGTCACACAGGGCAATCCCCAGACGCCAGCCGCCCAGCGTCAGAATACCGCAGGACAACCCCAGCTCGAAAACGCGGCCTTCCTTGCTCATGCCGCCGACGCCCACCTTGCGGGACGTGACCTGCCATTGCCCGTCGCGGCACAGCACCGCCGCGTTGGACAGCAGCCCCCGCGCGTAGACGCTCCGCACGGGCGCGCCCACCAGCAGCGGCGGCGCGTCGCGCACGGCCTCGGCCAGCAGGTCCAGCCCCCGGCCGCAGCCGTCGGCAAAATCCACCATCCGCGCATAGCTGCCCGGCTCCGGCCCCACCAGCGCCAGCTCCGGGGTAACGCACAAATCCACGCCCGCCGCGGCCGCCTCCCGCGCCGCCGCCGCGATCCGCTCCACATTGCCCACCACGTCGCCCGTAACCGCATTGCACTGCAATAATGCTATCTTCATGAATCTTCCTTTCCCTGTTGCATGCCTCCGCCCTTCCCCGCCCGGCGGGCCTGTCGGGAAAGACGGGAGGTTCCGGCATACTCGCCGCTTGTCATGGGTCGCCGTATCCCCCGGCACGGGGGAAGCGGAAACAGTCCGTCACAGCATCTGAAGTATCGCTCTCTTTACGGGAAATCCCCCGGCATGGGGCGTTTTACCTTTTGCAAGGATAAAATGCCCGGCGGAAAACGCGCGTCCCCGCCCGCGACACACGGCCGGGGAGGGACCTCCGTCCACGGGAACACGGCCCGGGACGACGCGATCCGCGCAACGTCGGGGAAAGGCGGTCCGTCGGGGGGCGATGACGCCGCCGCCCTGTTGCATCCTCCTGAATACAGCGCGTTGGGGGAAGGATGGGGGGCCTGGGGGGAAGGAAACCACCTTGTGCGCT
>CAJMRA010000306.1 GCA_905215675.1 uncultured bacterium
CACTTCGGGCCGGGCGGCGCTGTGCCGCCGCCTCGCGTTTCACCTTTTTCAAAGTTGAAACGCTCTAGGCTTTGTAATCACATAAAACCATGCGCAATATCGCCCGAGGGGGCGTTTGCGGCTGAACAGGCAGGTAGAAAATATGAAAAAAGGGTATTTTGGTGATTTCGGCGGCTGTTACGTTCCGGAGATTCTGATGCCGCCCCTGCTGGAAGTGGAAAAGGCCATGAACGAGGACCTGCCCTCGGCGGAGTTTCAGGCGGAGTTGCAGAACCTGCTGCATACCTATGCCGGTCGCCCCACGCCCCTGACCTTCTGCCCGACGCTTTCCAAGGAACTGGGCTTTGAATTGTGGCTCAAGCGCGAGGATCTTCTCCACTCCGGCGCGCATAAAATCAACAATACCCTGGGGCAGGCCCTGCTGGCCAAGCGCATGGGCAAGACCGCGCTGGTGGCGGAAACCGGCGCGGGGCAGCACGGCGTCGCCACGGCCGTGGCGGCGGCGCGTCTGGGCATGAGCTGCTCCATTTACATGGGCGCGGAAGACGTGGAACGTCAGGCGTCCAACGTCATGCGCATGCGCCTGCTGGGGGCCAATGTCGTGGCCGTGGAAAGCGGCAGCCGCACGCTCAAGGACGCCATCAACGAGGCGCTGCGCGCGTGGATTGCCTGCCAGAGCACGACGCATTACTGCTTCGGCTCCGCGGCCGGGCCGCATCCCTTCCCCACGCTGGTACGCAAGTTTCAGCAGGTCCTCGGGCAGGAAGCGCGTCGCCAGATGCTGGAAACCTGCCATTGCCTGCCCGACGCCGTCGTGGCCTGCGTCGGCGGCGGCTCCAACGCCATCGGCCTGTTCCATCCGTTCCTTGAAGATGAAAGCGTGCGCATCATCGGCGTGGAAGCGGCGGGCACCGGCGAGCCCGGCTGCTTCAATTCCGCGCCCATCAACCTGGGCTCGCCCGGCGTGCTGCACGGAAGCTTTTCCATGCTGTTGCAGAACTCCGACGGGCAGATTGAACCTTCCCACTCCATTTCCGCCGGTCTGGACTACCCCGGCGTCGGACCGGAACATGCCCACCTGAGCAAGATCGGACGCGCCCGCTACGTCATGGTGAAGGATGCCAGGGCCCTCAACGCCTTCCAGCAGCTTTGCCGCAAGGAAGGCATCCTGCCCGCGCTGGAATCGTCGCACGCGCTGGCCTGGGTGCTGGATCATCCCGAAGAATTCAAGCCCGGCAGCCGCGTCATCGTCAATCTTTCCGGTCGCGGCGACAAGGATATGGCCATTGTCCGCAAGGCGCTCAATCTGCCGGAAACGGCGGATATGTACTAGAGCGTTTCACCTTTGAAAAAGGTGAAACGCGAGGCGGCAGCACAGCGCCGCCCGGCCCGAAGTTGACGGAAAAACCGCGTTTTTTCCGCGAAACGACAGGCCGTATGGGGTGAGACGCAACGCGTTTCAACCTGAAAATGCTTTGAAGGAAAACGCCCGGACGGACGCCAACGCGTTGTCGCCCGGCGATATGTCAAACCGCATATTCCGGTACGCGGGCAGGGGACGGCGGACATGAGCGTCCCCGCACGCCGTCCGGATCAGGATGCGGGGCCGCGCCATCCTTTCCCGTGCCCATGTGCGGGAAACGCGTATGTGGCGCGGGCTCCCGCCTGTCGGCGCATGGCCGCAATGCGGACAACAGGGGCTTTCCTCGCAGGGGACGCCCCGGGCGGCGGACAGCCGCAGGAGAAACGATAATGCATATTCTGGAACAGAAAATTCGTGACGCCAACAAGAAAGGGCGTCCTGCGCTTATTCCCTTTGTGACGGCCGGTTTCCCCAATGCCGACGACTTCTGGCCCGCCATCAAGGAACTTGACGACAACGGCGCGGACATCATCGAAATCGGCGTGCCGTTTTCCGATCCCGTGGCCGACGGCCCGGTGGTGGAGGAGGCCTCCCGCCGCGCGCTGAGCGACGGCATGACCCTCAAGAAACTGATGGCCGATCTCAAGGAACGCGGCGGCTTCTTCAAGGCCGGACTGGTTCTGATGGGCTACTATAATCCCTTCCTGCAATACGGTCTGGAAAAGTTCGCCGCCGACGCGAAGGCCGCCAACGTCTGCGGCGTCATCATTCCCGATTTGCCGTATGAGGAAAGCGGGGACGTGCGCGCGCTGTTCCGCAAGCATGGTCTGGCCCTTATTGCTCTGGTGGGTCTGAATACCAGCGCCGAACGCATGTCCCTGTACGCCTCCGAGAGCGAAGGTTACGTCTATGTCATTTCCTCCATGGGAACGACCGGCGTTCGCGAACATATTGCGCCTGAAGTGGATGAAACCATGATGCGCGCCCGCAAGTGCTTCTCGTTGCCGCTGGCCCTGGGGTTCGGCCTCAAGGAACCGGCCCAGCTCGATGAACTGCACAAGGATGCCCGGCCCGATGCGGTCGTGTTCGGCAGCGCGTTGTTGCAGCATCTTGACGCAGGCCTGCCCGCCGCCGACTTCCTCCGTCGCTGGTTGTAGCAATCATCCGTCGGGCATGCCGCCGTGCCGGAGGGGAGACCTCCCGTGTGCGGCATGCCCGGCGAAAGGCGCGCACGTTCGGCGTTGCCGTAACGCGGCGGATACCGGGGATGCCGATGCTGGAGCGTTTTGCCTTGAAAAGGGAAAAACGCGAGGCGGCGGCACAGCGCCGCCCGGCCCGAGGTGAGCGGAAAAACCGCGTTTTTTCCGCGAAGCGACAGGCCGTATGGTTGGAAACGCGCAGCGTTTCAGACTGAAAATGCTCCGGGGCTTTTTTTACCTCGTAAATTTCCTTCACTGTGCGTCGTGGCATGCAGAGGTATCGTCCCGATATATCTCATAAGAAATATTATGACAATTTTTGTACGCGACACTGGCCCAAAAGTAAGCGAAAAAACCGCGCTTTTTCCGTAAAATGACAGGACGTATGGCTTGAACGCAACGCGCTTCAAACTGGAAATGCTCATGCCGACAGCGCGCAGGGAAACGGAAAGAGAGGCG
>CAJMRA010000307.1 GCA_905215675.1 uncultured bacterium
CGGCGCTGTGCCGCCGCCTCGCGTTTCACCTTTTTCAAAGGTGAAACGCTCTAGCATTCGACGATGCTGACGGCGAGGCCGCCTTCGCTGGTTTCCTTGTATTTGGAATTCATTTCGCGGCCGGTTTCGCCCATGGCGCGGATGACGGCGTCGAGCGTGACCATATGGTGCTGGCGTTCCTCGCAGGTGGCGACGAGCGAGGCGTTGTAGGCCTTGACGGCCCCCACGGCGTTGCGTTCGATGCAGGGAATCTGCACGTAGCCGCCCACGGGGTCGCAGGTCAGGCCGAGGTGGTGTTCGAGCGCGATTTCCGCCGCGTTTTCCACGACTTCCACGGCGTTGCCGCGCGCGTGGGTCAGCATGGCCGCGCCCATGCTGGCGGCGACGCCCACTTCGCCCTGACAGCCCACTTCGGCCCCGGCGATGCCCGCGTTGTGCTTGGCGAGGTAGCCCACGGCGGCGGAGGCGAGAACCCCTTCGCGCAGGGCGCGGCCGCCGATGTTCATGTCGTTGCGCATGGCGTAGAGCAGGGCGGGCATGACGCCCGCCGCGCCGCAGGTGGGCGCGGTGACGATGACGCCGCCGGAGGCGTTTTCTTCCGACACGGCGAAGGCGTAGGCGTTGAGCTTGGCCAGAAAGCGATCCACGGTGAAGGGGAGCTGTTTGGCCCGATCGAGCAGGCCCCCGGCCTTGCGCCAGACGCCGAGGGTTCCGGGCAGTTTGCCGGTGGCGGCAAGGCCCCGCCGTACGCTGTCGTACATGGCGTCCATGATGTCCTCGAGCTGTTCGAAGATGGCGGGGCGGCTCATGCCGGTAATGGCCGTTTCGTTTTCGAGGATGAGTTCGTGCAGGGTCAGGCCGGTTCTGGCGAGCTGCGCGCGCAGTTCGCGCATGGTGCCGTAGGGGTAGACGGGCTTGCCGCGTTCCGGGGGCGTCCAGCCCTTCCACTGGATGAAGCCGCCGCCCACGGAATAGTATTCCATTTCAAACAGGGCGTTGTCGTTTGCGTCGCGCAGGGAGGCGCGCAGGGTGTTGCTGTAGGGGGCGTCGTGCAGCACGGGGCCGAAAACGATGTCGGCGAGCCCCACGCGCAACCGCTTGCCGCCGACGCTCACCTCGTGCCGGGCGTCGGGATTGCGGGAGAGGGAGGGCAGGACTTCGGGGGAACAGGTTTCGGGCTTGGAACCCAGCAGACCGGCGAGCACGGCGGTATTGGTGCCGTGGCCGACGCCGGTGGCGCTGAGGGAGCCGAGCAGCTCCACGCGCAGGGAGGCGGCCTGCGCCAGCGTGTTTTCCGGCAGGGCGCGGCAGCGTTCCAGAAAGTCGTAACCGGCCTTCATGGGGCCGATGGTATGGGAGCTGGAGGGGCCGGGACCGACCTTGAAGAAGTCGAAAAGGGACGTTTCAATGGGCGGACGGGAAGCCACGAGCGGTTGCAAATGGGGCTGGGACATGATTTGTCTCCGCAAAAGCCGCGCACCGGGCGCGGGGACTTCGGGAACGGGAGGGGCGCGGGGAAGGCGGGAGCCGTGCCGCCGCGCCCCGGATCATCAGAACAGGATCGTACCGATCAGGGATGCGATGGTCACAAGGCCCATGACGGTCACAAAGACGTTGGAGAGGCGTCCCTGATACTTGCGCATGGCGGGGACGCGGCGGATGGCGTACATGGGCATGATGAAGAGGATCATGGCGATGATCGGGCCGCCGAGGGTTTCGATCATGCCGAGGATGCTCGGGTTGATGGTGGCGACAATCCAGATGGAGATGAAGAAGAAGACGGTCAGGCCGCGGTTGAGGCGGGCGGGATCGTAGGTCTTGCCGCTGTCGCGCAGGCACTTGTGGAGGATGCCGTGCAGGCCTTCGCGCGCGCCGAGGTAGTGGCCGAAGAAGGACGTGGCAATGGCGAGGAAGGCGATCAGCGGGCCGAAATAGGAGATGACGGGATTATCAAAGCGGTTGGCCAGATAGGAAAGCACGGGGATATTCTGGCGCTTGGCTTCCGCGAGGTCCTGCGGGGTCAGGCTGAACACACAGCTGAACACGAAGAACATGACGAAAAGCACAAGAATGCCCGCCGTATTGCGCAGGGTGACGCGGGACTTGGCGTCGGCGTCGTCGCCGTACTGGTGCTGCTGCGCCATGGCGAAGGACGAAATGGCGGGCGAGTGGTTGAAGGCGAAGACCAGCACGGGCAGGGTCAGCCAGATGGTGGAAAGGAAGTCGCCCGCGCCGGGAACTTCGGCAAACATGCTCGTGTTCCATTCCGGGATCAGATAAATGGACAGGCAGAAAAGGATGGCGCAGAGCGGATAAACAAGTTTTTCATTAAACTTGAGCACAAAGGATTCGCCCACCACGATGACAAGAATCATGGCGCCGACCAGTACGCCGGACAGAATGAAGCGGCTGAAGGAGGGAACCTGCGCCGCGGCAAGGCTCGTCATGCCCATCTGGTTGACGAGGAAGGATGCCACGGTATTGGTGATGCCCACGCCGTAAATCAGCAGA
Source organism: uncultured bacterium (assembly GCA_905215675.1). Lineage (GTDB taxonomy): Bacteria > Desulfobacterota > Desulfovibrionia > Desulfovibrionales > Desulfovibrionaceae > Desulfovibrio. The sequence goes on from CAJMRA010000307.1 coordinate 2,512, forward strand.
ATGGGATAAATGGCGAAAAAGTAAAGAACGGTAATCAGCTTGCCCGCGCCGACGCCGAAATGCTCTTCCACCACTTCGGTGATGTCGCTGCCGGGTTTCGAGGACGAGAGAACAAACCGCGTCAGGCCGAGATGGGCCAGATAAATCATGGGGCCGGTAATCAGCGTAATGAGCACCAGCGGCCAGACGCCGGACATGCCCGCCTTGATGGGAAGAAAAAGGATGCCCGCCCCCACGGCCGTGCCGAACAGGTTGAGCATCCACATGGTGTCAAAAGCATTCCAGCGGGGGGGACTGCCGGGAGAAATAGAAGCCATAGATTACCTCCAGACGCACGTAAAAAAGTAACAGGGTGTCTGCAGGCCGCAGGGGGGACGAGTTCGCCCCCACTCCACATGGAATGGGACAACAACGTCGGAACGGCCTGCGAAGGCGCAAGGGAGATACCTTTTTCTTCCCTTTTCGTCAATAACGGAGCTGGCTACTATGATTTAAGGCTGATTGTTC
>CAJMRA010000308.1 GCA_905215675.1 uncultured bacterium
TGTCGTTTCGCGGAAAAAACGCGGTTTTTCCGCTCACTTTGGGCCGGGCGGCGCAGTGCCGCCGCCTCGCGTTTTCACCTTTTTCAAAGGTGAAACGCTCTAACGCCGCCCCTGAGGGTCGTCCTTTTTCCGGGGGAAGGCCGCTCCTTGCGTCGCGCCCGCGGCAGGGCCGCGCGAGGTCCGCTCCTTCCCCCTTTGCGCTTTCCCCTCTCCGAACGCCCGCGACAACGACGCGAACGTTCCCGACGGCGGCCGTCCGACAATGCGGACGGGGAGCGTCCCCCGGCAAGAAACCAAGGAACTCCGGCTCCTTCAGCCCTGCTCACCCGAAACGGAACCCCAAACATCATGAGCCAAGAACGCTACAATCCCCAGGACATAGAACAGAAATGGCAACGTCGCTGGGCCGACGAACACGCCTTTGACTGCGATCACAATTCCGACAAGCCCAAGTATTACCTGCTGGAAATGTTTCCCTATCCGTCGGGCAACATCCACATGGGCCACGTGCGCAACTACTCCATCGGCGACGTGATGGCCCGCTGCAAGCGCATGCAGGGCTTCAACGTCCTGCATCCCATGGGCTGGGACGCCTTCGGCCTGCCTGCCGAAAACGCGGCCATCAAGCACCGGACGCATCCCGCCAAATGGACGTATGCCAATATCGACAACATGCGCGCCCAGCTGCGCCGCCTCGGCTACTCCTACGACTGGCGGCGTGAAGTCGCCACCAGCCGCCCCGAGTACTACCGCTGGGAACAGCTCTTCTTCCTGCGCCTGCTGGAAAAGGGCCTTGCCTACCGCAAGAAGGCCCCGCAGAACTGGTGCCCCTCCTGCCATACCGTTCTGGCCAACGAACAGGTCATCGACGGCCTGTGCTGGCGCTGCGACAGTCGCGTGGAACAGAAGGACCTGACCCAGTGGTTCCTGCGCATCACCGCCTACGGCGACGAACTGCTTCGGGACCTGAGCAAGCTGGAAGGCGGCTGGCCCGATCGCGTCATCGCCATGCAGCGCAACTGGATCGGCAAATCCACCGGCGCGGCCATCCGCTTTGCGCTGGAAAAACCCGCCGCAACGGCCGAGGGCGAGGAAGCCGCCTTTATCGAGGTCTTCACCACCCGCCCGGATACCGTCTTCGGCGTGAGCTTCGTCACCCTGGCCCCCGAGCATCCGCTGGTGGAATCGCTCATTGCCGGTTACGACAAGGCCGACGAGGTGCGCGCCTTCGTCACCCGCATCCGCAACATGGATCGCCTTGAGCGCCAGTCCGATACGCTGGAAAAGGAAGGCATCTTCACCGGCGCGTACGTCGTCCATCCCTTTACCGGCGAACGCGTGCCCATCTGGCTCGGCAATTTCGTGCTTGCCGACTACGGCACGGGCGCCGTCATGGGCGTCCCCGCCCACGACCAGCGCGATTTCGACTTTGCCCGCAAGTACGGGCTGCCCGTGCGCGTCGTCATCCAGCCCCGGGGCGAACGACTCGATCCCGACGCCATGACGGAAGCCTACACGGGCGAAGGCGTCATGACGCATTCCGGACAGTTTGACGGCGTCCCCAACGTGGACGGCAAGGCCGCCGTGGCCGCCGAGCTGGAACGGCAGGGCAAGGGACGCGCCACCACCCAGTTCCGCCTGCGCGACTGGAACATTTCGCGTCAGCGCTACTGGGGCGCGCCCATTCCCGTGGTCTACTGCGAACAGTGCGGCATGGTTCCCGAAAAGGAAGAGAATCTGCCTGTTCTCCTGCCGCTGGACGCGCAGGTGCGCGACGACGGCAAGTCTCCCCTGCCCGAACTGGACGCCTTCGCCCGGTGCGTCTGCCCGAAATGCGGCGGCCCGGCCCGGCGCGAAACGGACACCCTCGACACCTTCGTGGAATCCTCCTGGTATCCGGCCCGCTACACCTCCGCCCGCAAGGACGACGCGCCCTTCGACATGGAGGCCCTCAACTACTGGATGCCCGTGGATCAGTACGTGGGCGGCGTGGAACACGCCATCCTGCATCTGCTTTATTCGCGCTTCTTCACCAAGGCGCTGCGCGATCTGGGCTTCTATCCCCCGCACCTTGACGAGCCCTTCACCCGTCTGCTCACGCAGGGCATGGTCCTCAAGGACGGCGGCAAGATGTCCAAGTCCAAGGGCAATATCGTCGCCCCCGCGGACATGATCGAAAAATACGGCGCCGATACCGTGCGTCTGTTCTGCCTCTTCGCCGCGCCCCCGGAACGCGACTTCGACTGGTCCGACAGCGGCATTGAAGGCTCCTACCGCTTCCTCCAGCGCGTCTGGCGTCTGTTCGAGGAAAGCCGCGACCGCCTCTCGCCCCTCAAGGCCTGCGGCGCGACCGCCGACGACGCCGCCGCCGGCGAAGCCCGCGCCCTGCGCCGCAAGGAACACCTGACGGTCAAAAAGGTGAGCGAGGACATGCAGCCCGAACGCAGCCAGTTCAATACGGCCATCTCCGCCGTCATGGAACTGGTCAACGCCATGTACCTTGCCCGCGAGAAGATGGGCCGCTCCGAAGCGGAAAACCGCGTCTTCTCCTCGGCCATGGCGTCCGTCCTGACCCTGCTCGCGCCCTTTACGCCGCACCTGTGCGACGAACTCTGGGAACGCATGGGACACGACGGACTGCTCCTCAACGAAGCCTGGCCCGCATGGGATGAAGCCGCCCTTGCGCAGGATACCGTCACCATCGCCCTGCAGGTCAACGGCAAGCTGCGCGGCACCATCGAAGCCCCCGCGGGCGCCGACAAGGCCGCCCTCGAGGAACTGGCCCGCGCCGACGCCAACGTGCTGCGCCATACCGACGGCCTCACCGTCCGCAAGGTCATTGTCGTCCCCGGCAAGCTCGTCAATATTGTTGCCAATTAGACGCAGGACTCAGTACGTTTTGTCTTGAGGGGGAAGGAACCCCTTTGCTCTGCTGTCGATGCCCGTAGCTTCCTTCGTCGCAACGGGCACGGCCTTCGGCCGCCCGTCGGGTCGCTGCTTGCGGCAAAAAGGGGTT
>CAJMRA010000309.1 GCA_905215675.1 uncultured bacterium
TTTGAAACGCTGCGCGTTTCAAACCATACGGCCTGTCGTTTCGCGGAAAAAGCGCAGTTTTTCCGCTCACTTTGGGCCGGGCGGCGCTGTGCCGCCGCCTCGCGTTTCACCTTTTTCAAAGGTGAAACGCTCTACAACGCGGCAAACCGAATTCAAACAGACAAGGAATCCCCATGTTTGCAGACTGCTACAAGGGCAAACGCGTTTTTCTGACCGGGCATACGGGCTTCAAGGGGTCGTGGCTGTCGGCATGGCTGACGAGCCTCGGCGCGACCGTCTGCGGCTTTGCGGATACGGTGCCCACGAAACCGGCGCACTTCGAGGCCATGGGCCTCGGCGGGCATGTGCGCGACCTGCGCGGCGATATCCGCGATCGTGACGCCGTCGTGCGCGCCATGCGCGAATTTCATCCCGACGTGGTTTTCCATCTGGCCGCGCAGGCGCTGGTCCGCAAATCCTACGACGTGCCCGCCGCCACCTTCGAGGCCAACGTCATGGGCACGCTCAACGTGCTGGAAGCCATGCGCGCCTGCCCCTCGGTACAGGCGGGCGTCTTCATCACGTCCGACAAGTGCTATCGCAACGACGAATGGGTCTGGGGCTATCGGGAAACCGACCATCTCGGCGGCTCCGATCCCTATTCCGCCTCCAAGGGCTGTGCGGAAATCGTGGCGCATTCCTATTTTGACAGCTTCTTCAAAAACGGCCCGGCCTGCGCCACCACGCGCGCGGGCAACGTCATCGGCGGCGGCGACTGGGCGCTGGATCGCATCGTGCCCGACTGCGCCCGCGCCTGGTCCTCCGGGCAGGCCGTGCAAATCCGCAGCCCCTGGGCCACGCGCCCGTGGCAGCTCGTGCTGGAACCCCTGTCCGGGTATCTCTGGCTCGGCGCGTACCTGCTGGGCGCCCAGTCCGGCCCCTTCCCCGTGCGCGGCGAAGCCTACAACTTCGGCCCCGCCGCCGACGTGAACAATACCGTGGCCGAAGTGGTCGAGGCGCTGGCCGCCTACTGGCCCGGCTTCCGCAGCGAAATGGACACCAGCGGCCACGCGGGCATGAAGGAATGCACCCTGCTCAAGCTCTGCTGCGACAAGGCCCTTGCCCACCTGAACTGGAAAGCCACGCTCACCTTTGACGAAACCATCCGCTACACCGCCGAATGGTATCGCGAATTCTACACCGGCAACGCCTCCCCGGCGGCCATCCTTGCGCTGACCCTCAGCCAGATTGCGGACTACACGGCCGCCGCCCGCGAACGGGGGCACGCATGGGCGCGCTAGCCGACCTCATCCCCGCCGTGCCCGAAGGCTGCCTCCCCCTGCCCGTGGCCGGAGCCTGCCTCCAGCCGCTGGCCGTGCGGGAAGCCGCCGGCGGGCCGGTGCTGCACTTCCTGCGGCCCGGCAATCCGCTGCGCCCCGACGCCGTGTCCGGCCCCTGCGACGCGCCCTTCCTGCGCGTGGGCGAAGTCTACTTCTCCGAAGTGGCCACCGATACCGTCAAGGGCTGGAAACGCCATACCCGGCAGACGCAATTCTTTGCCGTGCCCGCCGGACGCATGCGCCTTGCCCTCTATGACGCGCGCCCCGGTTCCCCGACCTTCGGCGCGGGCTGCCGCGTGGTTCTCGGCAGGCCGGACAACTACGCGCTCCTGCGCGTGCCCGTCGGCGTCTGGTACGCCTTCGGCAGTCTCGACCACGCACCGGCGCTGCTCTGCAACGGCGCCGACATCCCCCACGATCCCGAAGAAGGGCAACGCCTGCCCCTCGATTCCCCGGAAATTCCCTACAGCTGGGAATAAGGCGGCGGCGCCGCGCCGTCCGGCCAGAAGTGAGCGGAAAAACACGCTTTTTCCGCAAAACGACAGGCCGTATGGTCTGAAATGAACCTGCTCCGGGGCCTTCCCTCCTCCCTTTTTTCGCACGCCGCCGGGTATCCGGCGGCTTTGTCGCGACGGCCGACGCCCCGCCGCCGGAACCCCCAACCGCTACGCAAGGAAACGCCATGGCAGAACAAACTTGGCAACAACGTCTGAAAGATATCGCCGTACAGGCAAAGGAACATCCCGCCGGGGCGGAAATGGCCCTGCGCGATCTCCTGCGCCGCGAAGAAGGCAACGACCTGTGCGCGGCGCTGGCGCAGGACATGCTCGGCCGCGTGCTGTTCGCGCTGCAACGCGCCAAGGAAGCGCTGGAAGCGCTGGAACTCTCCGTCACCCTCATGCGCCGGGCCAAGGGCGAAGGCTCGCCCATGACCTGCCTTGCCATGCAGAATCTGGCGCATATTTACATGTCGCTGGGCATTCTGGACAAGAGCATCAGTCTGGGACGTCAGGCGCTGGACGGCCTCATGGCCTCCTGCGGCGAAGGGCACGGCCTCGTTGCCGGGGCCATGCTGCATCTTTCGGCGGCCTATTACGCGCAACGCAACTATGACGAGGCCGAACGCCTGCTGCGCGGCGCCAGGGAAATATGGGAGGCGGAAGACCCCGTTCCGCCGGAACTGGGCACATGCCTGAACAATCTCGGCCGCATCGAGGAGGAACGCGGGCATTTCGCCGAAGGCATCGCCCTCCACCGGCAGGCCGTCGCCCTGCGTACCCGCCTGCTGGGCGATCACGAGGACACGGCCTTTTCCCTCGGTAATCTGGGCGTGGCGCTGGCCTCCGGCGGCGAATGGCAGGAAGCCGCCGCAACGCTGGAACAGGCCGTCGCCATGTACGAAAAGCTCGGCCTGGGCCAGTCCGAACTGGCCCAGGGCTACCGCGGCAACCTCGACGTGTGCCGCCGGAAGCTGGCGGAAGACGCCGGAACCGCGCCCGCGCACGACTGATCCGGAGGGGCCGCGCCGCCCGGCCCCCTTCCCTCCTGTCCCCATTCCCGGACCGTCCCCCCCGGCACCATCCCGTTCCTCACAGAAAAAAAGGGAGCCTGACAAGGCCCCCCTTTTTTTAGGGCGTGTTAACACTAAATCGTTCTTCTGGGGGGAAGGGAACCCCCTTGGCTAGCGCACAAGGT
>CAJMRA010000310.1 GCA_905215675.1 uncultured bacterium
TTTGACAGGGTGGAGGGCGGTTTTGCCGAGGCGGGTTTCCTGTTGCGGCTGCGGACGCAGGAATGGCCGGAGAGGCAGCGGCATATTCTCACGCTCAAGATGCCGTCGCGTGCCGACGGGCCGTTCAAGGTGCGTGAGGAGCGGGAATGCGGGATATCCGAGGCGGCGTCCCTGCGCGGGATTTTCGAGGGGATCGGCTATGTGGAGCGGGCCCGCTATGAGAAGGTGCGCGAGGAATGGCGTCTGCCGGGCGTGCTGGTGGCGCTGGATCGGGTTCCCTTTGGGCTGGTGGCGGAGATTGAGGGGGAGCCGAAGGCCATCGAGACGGCGGAACGCTGCCTGCATCTTGACAAATGTAAAACCAGCACCAAGAGTTATCATACCCTGCATCAGGAATGGCGCGGCGCGCGCGGACTGCCGCCGTCGCTGTCCTTTGTGTTTGACGAACCCGAGCGCACGCGGCTGCGGGAGGCGCTGGGGCTGACGAGCGGGGCGAACAGGGAGGAAAGGGCATGAGCAGACAGCCGGATATGGACGGCGACAGCCAGTGCCTTGTGGAAGGCAAGATCAAGGAGCCGGAGCGCTATAGCGTTCTGCTGCATAATGACGATTATACCAGCATGGAATTTGTTGTCGCCGTCCTGTGCGACATTTTCCGCAAGACGGTGGACGAGGCGACGGCCATCATGCTGAACGTGCATCAGAAGGGCGTCGGCCAGTGCGGCGTCTATACGTTTGAAGTGGCGGAAGCCAAGGTCCGCAGCGTGGAGCGCCGTGCCCGCGCGGCGGGCTATCCGCTGCGCTGCACCATGGAAAAATGTTGACGTGTTGTCCCCTGCAATCTTTCACGCCGCTTTTTGCGGTTGAGCGACGCCCATGTTAAGCAACGACGTTCAAGACGTGCTGCGCGGCGCCATTGCCGAAGTGCAGCGCCGCCGGCACGAACTGCTGACGGTGGAACATCTTCTTTTTGCCTTTTCCCTCAACCGGACGGGAGAACTGATTCTGGAAGGCAGCGGCGCAAGCGCCGAACTGCTGCGGGAACAGCTCGAACAGTTCTTTGCTTCGGAATTCACGCCGCTTCCCCGGGAAAGCCGTCTGGACATCGTACAGACGGAAGCCGTGCAGCGCGTGCTGGATCGCGCCGTGGGGCATATCCGATCCTCCGGCCGGACGCAGGTGCAGCTCGGCGATCTGCTGGTGGCCATCATGGAGGAGGAGCAGAGCTACGCGCGCTATTACCTGCAACGACAGGGCGTGGAACGTCTGGACGTGCTCACCTTCATTTCGCACGGTCTGGAGGAGGGCGGCGGATCGCGCGGCGTTGCCGGGGACGGCGACGCCGAGGGCGAGAAGGACAAGAAAAAGAATCCGCTGGAGCTGTACGCGACGGACCTGACGGCGCGCGCCCGCGACGGAAAGATCGATCCGCTGGTGGGCCGGGACGAGGAACTTGCCCGCGCCGTCGAGGTGCTGAGTCGCCGCCGCAAGAACAATCCGCTGTTTGTGGGCGAACCGGGCGTGGGCAAGACGGCGCTGGCCGAAGGGCTGGCCCTGCGCATTGCCGAGGGCAAGGTTCCGCCCACGCTGGAGAACACGCGCCTTTTCGCGCTGGATATGGGGCTGCTGCTGGCCGGGACGCGCTATCGCGGCGATTTTGAACGTCGCCTGAAAGATATTGTGCAGGCGCTGAAGGATATTCCCGATTCCATTCTTTTCATCGACGAGATTCACACTATTGTGGGCGCGGGTTCCACTTCCGGCGGGTCCATGGATGCGTCCAATCTGCTCAAGCCCATGCTGGCGGCCGGGGAATTGCGCTGCATCGGGTCAACGACCTATGAGGAATTCCGCAACCACTTTGAAAAGGACCGCGCCCTTGCGCGCCGCTTTCAGCGTATCGACGTGCGCGAACCCAGTCAGGAAGAGTGCCTCGATATTTTGCGGGGCCTGAAGGCGCGCTACGCCGATTTCCATCAGGTGGACTACGACGCGGACGCGCTGGAAGCCATGGTACGGCTTGCCGCGCGCCATGTGCGGGACAAGCTGCTGCCGGACAAGGCCATTGATGTTCTGGACGAAAGCGGCGCGCTGGTGCGCCTGCGCGAGGCGTCCGCCCGGAAGACGCGCGGGAAGGGCGCGGCGGCGAAAGCGGCGGAGGCGCAGACGGAGACGGAAGCGGCAAGGGATACGGAAAGGGAAGCGGACGCGCCCCGTCCGCATGTGCGCGTCGCCGACGTGGAACAGGTGGTGGCGCGGATGGCGGGCGTGCCGGTGTCGTCCGTGTCCGGCGAGGAACGCCGGAAACTGGCGGAACTTGAATCGTCGCTGAAAAAGCTGGTGTTCGGGCAGGATGAGGCCGTGGAACTGACGGTGCGCGCCATACTGCGTTCCCGGGCCGGACTCTCGCCGGGCAGACGGCCCGCGGGAAGCTTTCTGTTCTACGGCCCCACGGGCGTGGGCAAGACCGAGGTGGCGCGCGGTCTGGCGGAAATCATGGGCGTGCAGTTCCTGCGCTACGACATGAGCGAATACATGGAAAAGCACGCCGTGTCGCGCCTTATCGGCGCGCCTCCGGGCTATGTGGGCTTTGATCAGGGCGGACTGCTGACGGAAGCCGTGCGCAAGGCCCCCTATTCCGTGGTGCTGCTGGATGAAATGGAAAAGGCGCATCCCGATATTTTCAATATCCTGTTGCAGGTGATGGATTACGGCACGCTGACGGACAACAGCGGACGCGCCACGGATTTCAGCAACGTGATACTGATCATGACGTCCAACGCCGGGGCGTTCGAGATGTCCAAGAATTCCCTGGGCTTTGCGCCCGGTAGCCGGGACGATGCGGCGGCCAGGAGTCTGGAAGTCGTGGAACGGCTGTTCACGCCGGAATTTCGGAATCGTCTCGACGCGCTGGTGCCGTTCCGCAGCCTGACGCCCGAACTGATGGAGCGCATCGTGCGCAAGTTCGCGGGGGAAATTGCCGACGCGCTGCGCGAACGCAACGTG
>CAJMRA010000311.1 GCA_905215675.1 uncultured bacterium
TTCATGTATCTTCCCGAGGAATTGCTGCAATCCCTGAAATCGGGTTCCATGGCTTCCCTGCTCGGCGACGGCGCCGTCATGGCGGAACTGGAGCCGGGTCTGCTGGATCTGCCGAGCGGCCGTCTGGTGGCGGCCGATCCGCCGGGCGACGCCGCCGCGCCTTTTGCACAGGCCGTCGCGCCCGGACGCTATCCCGTCATTCTGCATGTGGTGCGGGACAACGAAGGAGAAGAGGTCGTCGCCTTCGCCGAGGTGCGCCTGAAAGACGTGCTGCCCGTGCGGTATGAAATGGCGCTGACCGGCGAGGAAGATTTGTCGGAACCGCTGGATGAGGACGGCTATTTCGGTTTCGAGGCGGAAGAGGGCTTCGGCGGCTTCTGGGACGCCTCTCTTGCCTTGCGCGACGCGGAAGTGGACGCCGTGGAAGACGCCCTTCTTGCTTCCTTCCAGCCCCGCCGCATGGCCGTTCTCTGGCAGGGCGGCGAAGGCCGGACCCTCGCCGCCTTTTCCTGCGGCTTCGGAGACGGCGCGTATCCCGCCTTCTGGGGCTTTGATGCCGACGGCGTGCCCTGTTGCCTGATAGTCGATTTCCTCTGCTTCAGCGAAGCGGAGTAAAGACGTTTGTGGTGCCCCGGGAAGGGAAAAAAACTTTTTTAGAGCATACCGGCTACGTATGCCCCTTGAAGGAGATTTGCCGCATGCTCTTGCTCTTGTCCTCCCCTGAAAAAGCGCGCTGGGGAAGGATGGGGGCTTCCCCTGGAAGAACGATTGAGAGTATTTTATCTTTTCAGTCGTTTCTTCTGCAGGAGAACATATAAAAATAAAATATCACTTTATGTTATGAAACCCCCATTTTTATCTGCCAGTATGGTATGTGCGGGTTTTGGGGAGGATGGGAGAGTTTGAGAGGGAACTACGGGAACATCTTTCCTCGCTTCGCTACGGAAAGGCCGGGCCCTTTTTACTGCAAGAAGTGACCCAACGGGTGCCCGCAGGCCGTGCCCGTTAGGCGACAAAGGAGCCTTACGGGTATCGACAGCAGAGCGAAGGGTTCCTTCCCCCTCAAGGCAAAGCGTCATGAGTCCTGAGCCTAAAAGGGGGTCTCCCTTCCCCCGGCGGACTCGTCCAGAAAGCGCAGAAAATCCCCGGCGCGCTGCTCGCTGTAAAAGCGCGCGCCGGACTGCACGAAACCCACATGGCCGCCATGCGGGGCTACTTCCAGATACAGCAGGGGATTACGCAGGGCTTCCCGGCGCGGGTAGCACTGCGGCGAACAGAAGGGATCGTCGGCGGCAAGGAGCAGATAGGTGGGGACGGCGATGCCCGGCAGATATTGCAGGGCGCTGTTGTCGCGCCAGTATTCCCGCGCGCTGCCGTAACCGTAGAGGGGAGCGGTAAACCGGCCGTCGAATTCGGCGAAGGTGCGGAAACCCTCGATGCCCTCAAGAGAGGGGTAGGAGGGAAAACGCCGCGCCTTTTCCCGGACTTTCGGCAGCATGGTTTTCAGGAAATAGCGCATGTAGATACGGCAGGAAGGGCCGTCCATGACGGCCGCCGCGCTTTCCAGTTCGCAGGGGACGGAAATGGTCACGGCGCAGCGCACCTGCGGCGACGCCGCCCCTGTGCCCAGCCATTTCAATATCTGGTTGCCGCCCATGCTGAAGCCCGCCAGGACGACGGGCCTGTCCCAGTCTTCGGCACGGCGGACAACAGCGGCAAGATCGCCGGTTTCGCCCATATGATACAGGCGATCCGTGACATTCGGTTCCCCGGAGCAGCCCCGCATGTTCCAGGCCAGGACGTCGAAATCCAGCGCAAACAGCACGGCCGCCATGCCGCGCACGTAATGGCGGCGGCTGTTGCCCTCCAGCCCGTGGGATATGACGGCGACGCCCCGTGGCGGTCGCGCATGCCGGTAGATGTCCACATCCAGAAAATCGCCGTCGGCGGTGCGCAGACGTTCGCGGCACGGCGTCATGCCGGGGGAGGGAAAGGGCACGCGCCGAAAGAGCGAAGGCCAGATGGTATTGACGTGCGGTTGACGACACCACCAGGGACAGGCATAGCGGCTGGGGACTATTGGCATGGCTGCACCTCGTATGCTACGAACCCGGCATGAATGCTTCTTCTGTCGGGAACTCCATTGTAGACGCGCCCGCTGCCGCTGACAATGCGCGCGGTTCGCTGCGCTTCAGCGGCGGGGCCGATTTTGACGTCATCATCCTCGGCGCGGGCGCTTCCGGTCTTTTCTGCGCACGCGAGGCCGCCCGTCTCCGGCTTCGCGTGCTGTTGCTCGAGGGCGGCGAGCAGGCCGGTCTCAAGCTGTGCCTGAGCGGCGGCGGACGGGCGAATTTCACCAATCTTGACGTGGAACCGCGTCATTACCGCTGCGCACGTCCCCGGTTCTGCGGCCCGGCGCTCAAGGGCTTTACGCCGCGCCGCATGCTTGATCTTGTGGTCGGGGAATGGCGTCTGCCCTATGAGGAACGCGAACACGGGCAGCTGTTTCTCACGGTGCCCGCCCGGCGTTTGCGGGATGCGCTGGCGGACGACTGCCGCGCCGCCGGATGCCGTCTTGTCTGCCATGCGCCGGTGTCGCGCGCCTGGCGCGAGGGGGAGGATTTTTGCGTGGCGGCGGGGGACGGTCTCTGGAAGGCCCGCGGGCTTGTGATCGCCCTGGGCGGTCCCGCGTGGCCGCAGGCGGGCGCCACCGACGCGGGCCTGCGTCTGGCCGGGGCGTTCGGGCACGAGATTGTGCCGCCGCGTCCGGCGCTGGTTCCCCTGCGCATGCCTGCGGGCTGGCCGTCCGCCGATGCCGACTGCAACGCGCTGGCGGGCATAAGCCTGCCGGTGCGCGTGGACTTGCCGCAAAGCGCGCTTACGCGCGACGCCTGGACGGACAGTCTGCTGTTCACGCATGACGGCCTCAGCGGCCCTGCCGCGCTCAAGGCGTCGCTCTTCTGGGATGAGGGGGAAAGGGGCAATACTACGCGAGACATC
>CAJMRA010000312.1 GCA_905215675.1 uncultured bacterium
GGGCCGCCTCTTTCAGAATGACGGATTACAGCACCTTGAACTGATGCACTTCGTTGGTCTGGCCGTCGATGACGTGAACGGCGCAGGCAATGCACGGGTCAAAGGAGTGAATGGTACGCAGGATTTCCACCGGGCGCTTGGGATCGGCCACGGGCGTGCCCACAAGGGCATGCTCGGCGGCGCTCATGACGTGCTTGGCATCCCGGGGACCGAGGTTCCAGGTGGTCGGCACGACGAGCTGGAAGTTGGAAATCTTCTGATCGTCGATGCAGATCCAGTGGGACAGGCCGCCGCGCGGCGCGTTCACGAAGCCGACGCCGCGGCAGGGCTTGGCGGGAATTTCGCAGTTTTCCGCGATCTTCTTGTCGCCCTTGTCGATATTGTTCTGGTACTCGTTAATCCAGTTTTCCACCTGCTGGGCGATGGCCAGGGTTTCGATACCGCGGGCGGCGGTACGACCGAGCGTGGAGAACAGGGCTTCGGGACCCACGTTGAGCTGCTTGAGCACGTAATCGACCAGCGGCACAATGGCGGGATGCTTGTGGGCGTAGCTGACGAGAACCTGCGCCAGAGGACCGGTTTCCACGGCGATGCCGTCGTACCGGGGAGCCTTGAGCCAGGAATAGCGATCCTTGTCGCCCATCTTGGTGAAGGCGGGCTTGGTTTCCCCTTCATAGGGAGCGCGGGCCTGATCGCCTTCATACCAGCTGTGCCGCACATGTTCGGCGATCTTGGTCGGATCCATGGGCTGCACGGCATCCAGCTTGCGATTGAGAATCACGCCGTTCTTGAGCCAGCGCGAATTGAGATCGCGTTCGCCGCCGGGAGCGGGGAACTCGCCGAAGGTCATGAAGTTTTCGGTGCCGCCGATAGCCGCCCAGTCCTTGTACTGGCTGGCCACAAGCAGCAGATCGGGGATGTAGACTTCCTCGATGAACTTGCGGGACTCCTTGTACAGGTCGGTGAATTCCTTGATGCGGGCCGGGGTCAGGGACTCGTAACAGGTCACGCCGCCGGCGATCAGGAACTGCGGATGCGGGTTCTTGGCGCCGAAGACGGCCATGGCGCGGGCCGTCTTGACCTGCATGCGCAGGGCTTCGAGATAGTGCGCCGTGGCCAGCAGGTTGGCTTCGGGCGAGAGGTAGTAGGACGGATGCCCGCCGAGGAAGTAGGCATTGGTGAAGGGGCCGAGCTGGCCGGTATTGACGAAGGCCTGAAGGCGTTCCTTCACGGCCTTGAAATCGGCGGCCTTGGCGGGACGGGGAGAAATGGAGGCGGCCAGCTGCGCGGTCTTTTCGGGATCGGCGGCCAGGGCGGCGGTCACGTCCACCCAGTCGAGGGCATGCAGATGATAGAAATGCACAAGGTGGTCGTGCATGAACAGCAGGCCCAGCACCAGATTGCGGATATAGGTGGCGTTGGCGGGAATGCTTACCTTGATGGCGTCTTCCACGGCGCGCGTGGAGGCCAGCGCGTGGGTATAGGTGCACACGCCGCAGGTACGCTGGGTGAAGTGCTGGGCGTCGCGGGGATCGCGACCCTTGAGGATGGTTTCCAGCCCGCGGAACAGGGTCCCGCAGCTGCGCGCATCCTTGATCTTGCCGTTTTCCACTTCCACTTCAATACGAAGATGGCCTTCAATACGGGTCAGGGGATCCACGACCACCGGACCGGTATAGTTGCTCTGGGGCGTTTTCTTGATTTCGCTCATGGAGAATGCTCCTAGTTCTTGTAGAAGGGCGTCATTTCGTCCCAGAAGCCGGGTTCGCTACAGCCGATGCAGGGATGACCGGCGCGCACGGGCCAGTTGGTGTCGTTGAAAAGCACCTTGGGGCAGTTGTTGTACGTGCTGGGGCCCTTGCAGCCGAGATCATAGAGGCACCAGCCCTTGCGCGCCTCTTCGGAATCGAAGGAGGGAGCGAATTCGCCGGCCTCGAAATGCGGCAGACGCTCGCACAGTTCGTGCACGGTCTTGCCGAAGAACATGAGCGGGCGGCCCAGTTCGTCAAGGCGAATTTCGCGCCCCTGCAGGAAGGCCACCACGGTGCCGACGAAGTTCAGGGGATTGGGCGGGCAGCCGGGCAGATTGATGGCCTTGACGCCCATGTCGGCAAAGGCTTCGTTGACGCCCACGGCGCCGGTCGGATTGGGCTTGGCCGCCTGCACGCCGCCGTAGGCGGCGCAGGTGCCCATGGTGATCACGGCCTTGGCCCCGGGCAGCACGCGCTTGCAGAGGTCATACATGGTATGACCGCCCACATAGCCGTACTTGCCGCCGTCCGCCATGGGAATGGCGCCTTCCACGACGGCCACATAGCCGTCGGGATTCTTGATGGCCTTTGCCAGCGCTTCCTCGGCGGCCTCGCCGGCGGCGGCCATGATGGTTTCATGGTAGTCGAGGGAAATAGTATCGAGGATGAGCGTATCGATAAAGGGTTTATAGGTACGCAGCAGCGCCTCGGAACAGCCCGTGCATTCCGCGCAGTGCAGATATACCACGGAGGCGCGTTTGCCGGTAAGGGCCGCCGCCACATCGGAAGCCATTGAAGGGCCGAGCCCCATCGTCACCGCAACGGCGGTGCAGAACTTCATGAAATCTCGACGGCTGATACCCTGGCGCTCAAGGCGCTCCTGACCATCCGTTTTGCCCAGTCCCACGGCAATACGCATACTGTGCCTCCTGGCAAAAATGAAAACTTCGACGCGACGCCCCGGAGGGAGCCCCGCCATGAACCTCCCGCCCTTTTCGTCCATCTGCCGGAAGCAAACAGGAAAAAGGCTCCAACCATGCCGATATGCGACTATCGTACCTCGCCACAGGCAAATGGTCAATACGGTTTGCCCCGAAGGCAGGAAACGGCGCGTCCGGCTCTTGCCATGCCTTTCGCCATGCGCTACTGATTTCACGGACATTTCATCCCGCAATACCGTACGTTAGAGCGTTTCACCTTTGAAAAAGGTGAAACGCGAGGCGGCGGCACAGCGCCG
>CAJMRA010000313.1 GCA_905215675.1 uncultured bacterium
AGGGGTTTCCCTTCCCCCCAACAAATGCGCCAACGTCAACAACGCAAGAACGGCCCGTCAGCATGCTGACGGGCCGTTCTTCGTATCAAAGTGGGGAAGGGGGGATTATTTCTGCTCGTGAGCGTGGGCTTCGGCCTGCGCCTGTGCGGCCGGGGACGCGTAGGTATGCTGGAGTTCGTCGAAGCGCGCCTCGATAAGCGCCACGGCGCGGCGGGCGAGGCTGCCCACCTGGGGTTTGGATATCTGCCCGTCGGCGCCGACGCTCTCGCCCTTGTGGCGGAGCTTGTCGGTAATGAGGGACGAAAAGAGCAGCACGGGCAGATGCTTGAGCAGCGGGTCCTCCTTGATGCGCAGCGTCAGGTTGAGGCCGTCCATGACGGGCATTTCAATGTCGGACACGACCACCTGCACGAAATCGGAGAGCGGCCGCCCTTCCTCTTCCACCATGCGCTTGTATTCGAGGAGCTGATCCCAGGCCTCGCGGCCGTTGGTGGTGGAAACGACCTTGAAGCCCGCCTTTTCGAGCAGGTCGCGCTGCATTTCGCGCACCAGCGCGGAGTCGTCGGAAATGAGGGCGCGATAGCCCTTGCTGGCGTCCCAGTCCTCGCCGAGGCTGTTGAGATTAAGGCCCAGCTTGGGATTAAGGTTGGCCACGATCTTTTCCAGATCGAGCAGGAAGACGATACGTCCTTCCAGCTTGACCACGCCCACGATGGTGCTTTGCGTCACGGCCGCCACGTACTTGTTCGGCGGCTCGACCTCTTCCCAGCTGATGCGGTGAATACGGTTCACGCCGGAAACCATGAACGCCGTCGTGACGTTGTTGAATTCGGTCACGATGGTCTTGGCGTCCGGCGTGGGCGCGCCGACCTTGCCCAGCCACATGGTCAGATCCACCAGCGGAATGATCCGGGAACGCAGGTTGAACGCCCCCATGACGCAGGGATGCTGCACTTCCGGCAGTTCGGTCACCTTGGGCATGCGGATGATTTCCAGCACCTTGGCGACATTGACGCCGTAATAGCCGCGGTAGACGGCGGGCTGTTCGCCCTTCTCTTCCGCTTCTTTCGCGGCGCAGGCATCGGCCAGTTCCTGCGCCGGCTGCAAGCCGGAGGGCACGGCGTCGCCCTGCAGGATTTCGTCGAGATAGAACTCGACGACTTCCAGCTCGTTGGTGCCTGCCTCAAGCAAAATATTGGTCTGGGCCATAGTGCCTCCGAAAAGAACGTCGGTATCCGCCGCGTATCCAGCCGGAACCGGCGTTATATCGCCTCAAGCCATGCCTGGGCTTCATCAATAAGCCTTTTCGGCGTGGATGCGCCCGCCGTTAGGCCCACTGTCTGTTTTTCCTGAAAATTTTTTCGCTGCAATTCGGCGGCGCTTTCCACATGCCAGGCGGGAATGCCGCTTTCCGCCGCCAGCTCCGCCAGACGCCGCGTATTGCCGCTGTTCCTGCCGCCCACAACGACCATGGCGTCCACCTCGGCGGCGATGCGGCGCGCCTCGTCCTGCCGTTCGCGCGTGGCGTCGCAGATGGTGGAAAGCACCTCCAGCCGCGGCAGGCGCTCCCGCAGGGCGGCCTCGATGCGCTCGAACGCTCCCCGGTGCTGTGTCGTCTGCGAAGCCAGCACATAGGGGCGGGCGGGGTCCGGGTTCAGGGCCGCAAGCGCGTTCTCGTCGCCGAAGACCTGCGCCGCGCCGCAGGCATACGAAACCAGCCCGCGCACCTCAGGGTGCGCGGCCTCGCCGAAGAGCAGCAGCGTAGCCCCGTTCCTCGTGGCCCGCGCAATGGCAAGCTGCGCCTTCTTCACCCTGGGACAGGTGGCGTCCACCACTACGGCCCCCCGGGACCGTACCGCATCCTCCAGCTCGCGGGGGATGCCGTGCGCCCGGATCACCACCCGGTCGCCCTCCCGCACTTCCCACTCGTCGTCAATGCAGAAAACGCCCCGCTGCTCATAATCGGCCAGAACCTGCGGATTATGGATAATGGGACCAAGTGTGCGCGTCGGACGCGCGGGCTGCTCCTCAAGCGCCCTGTCCAGACGTTGCAAGGCCAGACTGACGCCCATGCAAAAGCCCGCCGTGGCGGCCCGAACTACCTTCATTGCCTGCCCTCCCAAGCATACAGTGGCGATCATTTTTCCTGTACCCGCCGCGTATGTCAAGCGGAAGGGCCGTCTTATCCGAAGTTCGGCCGCCCGCTCCGTCCCGGCCGCGCCTCCGGCGCGCGCCCCGTCGCTTGTGCCGGAAAGAACTTGACACATTCCTGCTCTTATTATTAGTATAAATTACTATTATCATAAATTGCGTCATGCCGTCATGCGCCGGGCCGGGCCCGCGCACGGCATGCGCGCCCCCCTGGAGGTTTGCCATGAAGGTTGTCCCCCTGTTGTCCGCCCTGTGCCTGCTGGGCCTGTGCGCGGCTCCGACCATCGCGGAAGAACCGAAGACGGCCCCCGCGCCCAATGGTCTGGAAATTCCCGAAGGCTTTGAAAACTGGGCCGTCATTTCGGTGTCCCACCGTCTGGACAGGGAAAGCATGCGCGTCATTCTGGGAAATGACATTGCCGTCAAAGCCGCCCGCAGCGGTCAGACGTCCCCCTGGCCCGACGGCGCCATCATCGCCAAGGTCTCCTGGGCCGAAACCAACGAGGAAGACTGGCCCGCCGCCGTCGTTCCCGGAAAACTCCTGAACGCCGAATTCATGTTCAAGGACAGCAAAAAATTCGCAGCCAACGGCTCCGGCTGGGGCTGGGCCCGCTGGCTCGGCCCCGACCGCACTCCCTACGGCAAAGACGCCTCCTTTGAAAAGGAATGTATCGAATGCCACGCCCCCGTTCGCAAGCGGGACTGGACCTTCACCCATCCCGCCGCCTTCCGCTAGAGCGTGTTAACTGGGGGGAAGGAAACCCCCTTATCTCTGCTGTCGATGCCCGTAGCTTCCTTCGT
>CAJMRA010000314.1 GCA_905215675.1 uncultured bacterium
AAACGACAGGCCGTATGGTTTGAAATGCGCAGCATTTCAAACTGAAATTGCGCTAAAGATTGGGAGAATAACGGTTGAAAAAACTCCGTCAACGAAAAAAGGCTTACGATTTGCATCGTAAGCCTTTGGATTTTCTGGTTGCGGGGGCAGGATTTGAACCTACGACCTTCGGGTTATGAGCCCGACGAGCTACCGAGCTGCTCCACCCCGCGACACTATTTTTATACGTTCACCTCGTGAACAAATTGGTTGTACGCATAGTTGCCGCGACTGTCAACAATTTTTTCAAAAAAAATTGCCGCGCGACTCGAAATCTATTTTTTACCAAATAAATACAAGATAATACAGCGAGCAAGCAAATTCGTCCCCCGCGGCAGGACGGACTCGTCAAAGGTGAATGTCGCCGTATGATGCCCGGAGGGGCGATCCGCGCCGAGCTGCATGTAGACGGCTTCGCCGCCCTGCTCCTGCACATGGTTCATGAACCAGCTGCAATCCTCGGAGGCGCCGAAATCGGCTTCGGGCACGATGTCGTCAAAGGCGTTCATGGAGCGGGCCACTTTCTCCACCAGCGCCGCCAGTTCCGGCGAGGACGTGGCTCCGGGACAATGACTCTGGACGGAAAGCTTCGCCGCGCACCGGTGCATGAGGGCCGCCCCTTCGGCAACGCGCCGCACGGCGTCCATCATGTAGTCGTCAATGGCCGAGGTTGCGCCCCGCGTTTCGCCGCGCAGCCAGGCATGCGCGGGGATGATGTTGGGCGTCTCGCGGGCATGAAGCTCGCCCACGTTGATGCGCGAGGCCCCCTCGCCATGCCGGGGAATGGCCATCATCTGGCAGACGGCCGTACAGGCCGCCAGCAGGGCGTTGCAT
This sequence comes from uncultured bacterium, assembly GCA_905215675.1. Classification (GTDB taxonomy): domain Bacteria; phylum Desulfobacterota; class Desulfovibrionia; order Desulfovibrionales; family Desulfovibrionaceae; genus Desulfovibrio. Next base: position 874 of record CAJMRA010000314.1, read on the forward strand.
CCCTCCTGCGGCGCGGTGCCCGCATGGGCGCTTTTGCCGTCGAAATCGATGCGGAAATTGGTGGTCGCCAGAAATCCCCGCGTGCCGCAGATCAACCGTCCGCTGTCCCCGGCCTGCATGCCGATATGCAGGGCGAACAGGGCGTCCACGTGACGCATGGCTCCGGCGGCGACCATGCCCGGCGCTCCTTCGCCTTCTTCCTCGGCGGGCTGAAAGACAAGACGCACGCGCCCGCGCAGTCCGTCGCCGCACGTCTCCCGAAGGCGGGACAGCACGCGCGCCAGCCCCAGACCGACGGCCACATGCCCGTCATGCCCGCAGGCGTGCATCCGCCCGTCATGACGGCTGGCGAAACCCTCGGCCGCGGGCTGATGCCGCGCGTCGGCGCATTCGCTCAGCCCGGCATTGGCGTCCATGTCGAAACGCAGGGCCACCAGCGGCCCCCCCTCGCCGAAGCCCATTTCTCCCCACAGGCCGGTAAGTCCCCCCGCCATGCGCGCCACCAGATCGGAAGGCGCGCCTTCCGCCACGGCCCGGCGCTGTTCCGCCGCGTCCTGTTCCGCGCGAAAGGAACGCGGACAGGCCGCGGGATCGCAGGCATCCCGGCCCATACGCACCTCGAAACCGCAGTCCGCCAGCTCCCGCGCCGCCAGCGCGGCGGTCCGGTATTCCGTCCAGGCCGTTTCAGGATGCCGGTGCAGGTCCCGACGCACGTTCACGAGTTCCGCCGCCAGCGGCGCGCACGCTTCGTCAATGCAGGCAAAGCATCGTCGGACAAGGTCCTCCGGCGCCGCCGAACCGGCATCCGGGGTTTCAAATTCTCTGTTCATGCCATCTCCGATTGCCAAGGGAATAACGGCAGGATATAGTTTTTTCACCGTGCCGCGCAAGTCCCGTTCGCGGTCCATCCTCATACCATTATTCAAGGATACTTGCATGTTGACCTTGGCTCTGGCCGTCGGCATCGCCGTATTGACCTCCTTTACCTGTTCCCTGACGGAAGCGGCCCTGTACGCCGTGCCGTGGTCCGCCATCGAACGCGCCCGGCAGAGCGGACGACGCGCGGGGGAAATCCTCTACGGACTCCGCTCCAATATCGACAAGCCCATCGCCGCCATCCTGACCATGAACACCGTGGCCAATACCGCCGGTTCCGCCGTGGCGGGCGCGGCCTTCATGGCCGTTTTCGGGGGCGAGCACATGGGAGTCTTTGCCGCGGCCTTCACCTGCATCATTCTCATGCTGGGCGAAATCGTCCCCAAGACGCTCGGCGTCGCCTACTGCACGCCCATCATGATGACCTTTGCCGTTCCCCTGCGGTGGGCCGTGCGTCTGCTTTCCCCCCTGATCTGGCTGCTGGGCCTGCTCACGCGCGCCGTCACGCCCCAGACAAAGGGACCGCAGATCTCCGAGGACGATATCTGCGCCATCACCAGCCTGTCCCGCGAGGCCGGACGCATTCAGGATTATGAAGAGCGCTTCGTCCGCAACGTGCTTGCGCTGGATCAGAAGCGCGTCTACGACATCATGACCCCGCGCACCGTCGTCTTTTCCCTGCCGGGCAGTCTTACGGTGGACGAGGCCTATGAGGACCCGCAAATCTGGCACTTCAGCCGCATTCCCGTCTTCGGCGACGACAACGAGGACCTCGTGGGACTGGTGGAACGGCGCACGCTGGCGCGCTGTTCCCGCGAAGGCGACAGCGGCAAGACCCGCCTTGCGGACATCATGCGTCCCCTGCACTTCGTGCAGGAGACCCAGACGCTGGACAGGCTGCTGCGGGAATTCCTGCATTCCCGCGTGCATCTGTTCGCCGTGCTGGACGAATACGGCGGACTTGCCGGCGTCGTGACCCTGGAAGACGTCATGGAAGAAATTCTCGGACGCGAAATCGTCGATGAAAGCGACAGCGTCGCCGATCTCCAGACCCTGGCCCGGCAGCGGCGCAAGAACGTGGCCGGAGGCGGCGGCAACTCCCGATAGCGTGTTTTCAGTGTAGAGCAATTTCAGTTTGAAACGCTGCGCGTTTCAAACCATACGGCCTGTCGT
>CAJMRA010000315.1 GCA_905215675.1 uncultured bacterium
GAGACACGCCGCCGGTCTTGCCGGCCCTTGCCTTGCAAAGCAGTTCCGGCCGGTATTCAAAATGCATGATGTCGTATTCGTGCCACTTGCCGCCCCAGATGAAGCCCTCGTCCTCAAAGGCCCGCACAATGGCCGACGGATAGGTCTGTTGCAGGGGATGGGGGCGCAGCCTGCTCCAGCGCCAATACGGCGCGCGGCGGGCGCTGAGGTCCACGGCGATACCGTAGGCATGGGCGCTGAGGCGCGGTTCTCCCGCAATACGCCGCCAGGCAAAACCGCCGTCGGATTTCAGCCAGGGGCGCAGGGACGGGTCCTGTTGCAGGGCGGCCCGCAAACGCTCGGTCACGCCCATAAAGGCCTTGGTGACGCGCCAGTGCATCATGACAACGCCCTGTAAAAAGGGAACGGTCGACAGCCGGGAACGGACATCGGCCTGCGAAACGCCGTAGAGCGCCGCCAGCAGCGCGGCGGACCGCACGCGCCCGGGAGCGACGCCTTCGGGCGTCGGCGGGCGCAGCGGCTCCGGCGGATACGGCGCGGCCATGGTCGCCTTCACGTCATCGGCGGCCGGAGGGACGGAACGATAGGGCACACGGCTGCCGTCGCTCATGACCAGCAGCAGGGAGCCGTCGCTCTCGGCGGCAATGTGGCGGACAGCGGGATAGACCGCCAGCAGGCAGCGCAAATCGAGTTTTTCTTCCTCCGTCAGCGGAGGGATGTCCCCGCCGTCGGCGGCACGCAGCGGCAGGAACGGCTCGTCTGGGGACGGCGCGGAAGGCGGAACGGCATCCGCGGCGACGGCGGGAAGGCGGCAGGGAAAAAGCAGGAAAAGAAGCCAGAGAGCGACGCAGCCGACGGCGCGTCGCGGCATGGGAAGGGACATGGAGAAACCTCGGTCACTTGTCAAGCGCGGCCCATTTGCGTACATCCAACGCATGCGTGCCTGGAAATTTCACTTTGTCACCTTCGGCTGTAAAGTCAATCAGTACGAAACGCAGGCCTTGCGCGAAGCCTGGACGGCGCAGGGCGGCACGGAATGCGACAGCCCCGACGCGGCGGACGTCGTCTGCATCAACTCCTGCGCCATTACGGCCCGGGGGGAACGCGACGCGCGCAACGCCGTTTTCCGGGTCCGCCGCGACGCGCCCCGGGCGCGCGTGCTGCTCACGGGCTGCGCGGCCCGGCTCGTTGCCGGACAGACGTCGGGCAGGGACGCCGCCCCCGACGCCGTCGTCGTCCAGGAAGCCAAAAGCCGCCTTCTGGCCGGACCGGCCGCGCTTGCCGACGGTCTGACGGACACGCCCGACGACGGCGCGATCTTTCCGCCGTTTGAAATCTCCGGCTTTCGCCGGGCGCGGCCCGTGCTGAAGGTACAGGACGGCTGCCGCCACCGCTGCACCTATTGCATCGTCCCGCTGACGCGCGGTCCCTGCCGCAGCCGCGATCCCTTCGACGCCGTCCGCGAGGCCCGCCGCCTGCTGGAAGCCGGTTACGCGGAACTCATGATTTCCGGTATCAATCTGCGCCAGTACGGACGCGACAAACCGGAATACGGGGATTTCTGGAGCCTGCTCCAGCGCCTTGACGCCGCCCTTGCGCCGGAATTCGCGGGACGGGCGCGGCTGCGTATCAGCTCCCTGGAGCCGTCGCAACTGGATGATCGCGGACTGGACATTCTGCGCGGCTGCCGCATGGTCTGCCCGCATCTGCATATTTCCCTGCAACATGCCTCTCCCGCCGTCCTACGCCGTATGGGACGCGGCCACTACACGGCGGACATGCTGGAACGGGCCGTGGAAACCCTTCATGCTCATTGGCCCGTCATGGCGCTGGGCGCGGATCTGCTGCTGGGCTTTCCCGGCGAGCGGGAAGAGGATGTCCGCCTCCTTCTGGATTTCATCGAACGCATGCCGTTCAGCTATGCCCACGTATTCCCCTATTCGCGCCGCCCCGGAACGGCGGCGGACGCCATGGACGGGCACCTGCCGCAACAGCTCAAGCAGGAACGCGCCGCCCGGGTGCGGGCCGCCGTCGCGGAACGACAGCGTGTCTTCCGGGAGGCCCAGTTGCGTCTGCCGCGCATGCTGGCGGCTCCCGAAGCCCCCGCGACGGGCGGCGGCCGGAGCGGACGCCCGTTCAAGGGCGTCAACGAATACTATGTTCCCTGCCTGCTGCCGCCGGAAGCGGCGCGGGCGGCCGCCGAACATCGTCTGATTCCCGTGCGTCCCCTGGAGCTGACGCCCCGCGGGCTGCGCGTGGCCCCCGCGGATGAGACGACATAGAGCAATTTCAGTTTGAAACGCGAAGTATTTCAAACTAAAAACGCTCTAGAACGTTTTTCCTTTTTCAGGGGCAAGACGCTCCAACAAGCCGCGCCCTCTTGCCTGAACCGTCGTCCGACTTATCTTTGGACCATCAGGACGTCCGACGTCCCCGACGAAAAGCCATGGAGGTATGCTCCCATGCCCATGTACGATTATATCTGCGCCTCCTGCGGCGCAAAATTCGAGGAACTGCGCCGCAGCGACGACGAAACGGCCCCCGTGTGCCCCGCGTGCGGCGGCACGGACACGCAGCGTCAGCTCTCCGTGCCCAGCCCCCTGAAAACAGGAGCCTTCCCCTTCAAGGTGGGGCCGGTGCATCCGCTTGCCTCGAAAATGGGCAAGGGCCTTGCCGGTTGCGGCGGTTCCTGCGGTACCTGCGCTTCGGCCTCCCCCACGGGCTGCGGCGGCCCGACGACGGAATAAAGCATTTTCGTTTGCAACGCGCCGCGTTTCAGACCTGTGCCGCCGCCTCGCGTTTTCCACGACGCCACACGGCGGAAGCGTCTCCCCTGCGCGTCCGCAGGCGCGGTTTCCCGCCGGGAACAACAGACAGACGGAACGTCTCCGGGGCGTTCCGTCTGTCTGTTGTTCCCG
>CAJMRA010000316.1 GCA_905215675.1 uncultured bacterium
GTGAACGTCGCTGCCGCAGACGCCGCAGGCCGCAACCCTGATTTTCAGCATGCCCTTGTCGCGTGAGCGAAGGGGAACGCCTTCCCTTTCAACATCCTGCCAACCAAAAAACAACGGGAGCCGCCATGAGTTTTTCCGAGCATGAGACCATTGCGCGCCGGACGAATCCGGTCGCCGGACGGGGCATGATCACCACGCCGCACCACCTGGCGAGCCAGAGCGGTCTGGCCGTGTTGCGCAAGGGCGGGACGGCCGTGGACGCCGCCATAGCCGCCGGGGCTGTTCTGGCGGTGGCCTACCCGCAGATGTGCGGTCTGGGCGGCGACGCTTTCTGGCTTGTTCATGATGCGGCGCGGGGAACGACGCGGGCGCTGAATGCCGGCGGTCGGGCGGCGCAGGCCGTGCGCCGGGAAGATTTTGTGGCTCTGGGCGGGATTCCCGCGCGGGGCTGGCAGGCGGCCATCACGGTGCCCGGCATGGTTTCCGGCTGGGGCGAGGCCTACGCCTACAGTCGCGACGTCCTGGGATCGCCGCTATCGTGGGCCGAGCTGCTGGAAGACGCCGTCGCCTATGCGGAGGACGGGGTTCCCATGGCGTCCTCGCTGGCGCAGTGGCTGCGGGAAGATACGCGTACGGATGCGGGGGACGCGCGCAATCTGCAACGCTTTGCCGCGTTTCGCAGAATCTTCTGCACGGCGGAGGGGGACCCCTGCGCCGTGGGGCGGCGATTGCGTCAGCCGGAGCTGGCGGAGACGCTGCGCAGGCTGGCGCGGGAGGGCTGGCGGGCCTTTTACGAGGGCGACATAGCCGCGCGCATTGCCGCCGACATGCGGGTCCATGGCGGGCTGCTGACGGAAAAGGATTTTGCCGCCCATCATGCCGACTGGCAGGAACCGCTATGCGTGAAGTACCGGGGCCTTTCCGTGCTCAACTGCCCTCCCAACAGTCAGGGCATGGCGTCGCTGGAGCTGCTGGCCATTCTTGACCGTTTTGACGTGCGCGCCCTGGGGGAAGGCACGGCCGATTATTACCATCTGATCATCGAGGCTACGAAACTGGCCTTTGCCGACAGGGATCGCTATCTCGGCGACCCCGAGTTCACGGATATTCCGCTGGAGGAGCTGCTGTCCCCGGAGCATGCCGCGGCACAGGCGTCCCGTATCGACATGCGGCGGGCGGCCGCTTCCGTCGGCCCGCTGGATCCGCACGGCGACACCATCTGGCTCGGCGTTGTGGATGCCCGTGGGACGGCCGTTTCCATGATTCAGAGCGTCTATCATGACTTCGGTTCCGGCATTGTCGCCGGGGATACGGGCGTGCTGCTGCAAAATCGCGGCTGTTTCTTCTCGCTTGATCCGTCCTCTCCCAACTGTCTGGCTCCGGGAAAGCGTCCTTTCCATACGCTCAATCCGCCCATGCTGCTGGACGGCGGCACGCCCCGCCTGATTTACGGCACCATGGGCGGAGAAGGACAGCCCCAGACGCAGGCGGCGCTGGTGACGCGCATCGTGGATTTCGGCATGACGCCGCAGGAGGCCGTGTGCGCGCCGCGCTGGCTGTACGGGAGATCGTGGGGCGAGGCTGTCAACAATATCCGTCTGGAATCCCGTATTGACGGGAAGGTTGTGGAGGAACTGCGTCGCCGCGGCCATGACGCCGTGGTCACGACGGCCTTCAGCGACGTCATGGGGCATGCGGGGGCCGTCTGGCGACACCCGGAAACGGGCTTCCTCTGGGGAGCGGCCGATCCCCGCGGCGACGGCATCGCCGCGGGCTGGTAAATTTCGCGCCTGAAGCATTGCCCTTATTGCTCTTGGAGGCAGGAGAGGATATGCAAGAACAAACACCTCTCTTTTATCCGGGCCTGCCACATGAACGCGCAACATTTCATTCTTGGAAACGACAAGGTAACGCTCTGGCGCAACCATGTTTCGGAACTCAAGGAGCAGATTTCGGAACTCCTGCGCCTGATGACCATGGGAAACGCCGGTGACGAACAGGGCGGAGAAGGCGAAAGTCGCGTCAATCTCTGGCGTTCGCGGCGTCACGATGTGTTCCGGGCGGCGTGCGAACAGAAGTTGTCCATCTGTCTTTCCTGCCGCACGCAGAATGCCGCGGGGCTGGAGGAGGAACAGCTGCTGAGCGCGCAGGCGGTCCGTAGCGATCCCCTGACCCTGCAGCTTCTGGACGCGCCGCCCGACCTGATGCTGGCCTCGGATTTCTGCTCCTATACGTTCACCATCCAGGAGGAGGACGCGCGGCTGGAGGTTTCCGGCACGGTGTCGGTTCGGGAGGTGCAGCGGCGCGCGGACGGCTTTCGTCTGCTCGTGGGCCTGCTGCGCCGTCCGAGCGTCCGTCCCGTCATCGATCCTCCGGCCCTGATTGACTGTTCCTGCCCGTCCTCCACGCGCCTTGTGCACGTGACGTCGCTGCCGCGTACCCTGCAGGCCCTGAAAGCCCTTCTGCGGCAGGCGACGGAAACGGACGATGACGCGCCGCGACTGCATACCATGTCGCCCACCGGGGCGACCTTCCAGCTGTCGCCCGGGGTGGCCGCCCAGTGGTCCCGTACCTTTGAACGCTTTCTTGTCATCTTCATCCCTCATTTCGGGAACCGGCAAAACATCTTCATCTTTCAGGCGCAGAAGACGGCCATGAATCGGCTGGAAGGCGGCGGCGCGCTCATGCGGCTGAAATTTGAGCGCAGCCTGAAGCTTGACGACGACATGAAGCTGCAATGGCTGCCGCTGGATCGCAAGGGTTCCAAACGGCTGTACCGTCTTGTGCGGGAAATGGCGGAACGGCTGGACGGCGCTGCCTGCTGACGCAGAGACGGCGGTGTTCGGAAAATAGAGCGTTTCACCTTTGAAAAAGGTGAAACGCGAGGCGGCGGCACAGCGCCGC
>CAJMRA010000317.1 GCA_905215675.1 uncultured bacterium
ACGGTTCATGTTCCGGCGGCACTTCCTGCGCGTCGCAGACCATCCAGTCGATATCGGGCAGACCGGTGGTCTGCATGTAGCCGTAAATCCAGCCCGCCTGTACGGGCGCGGGATGACGCAGGAAGATCGGCAGGCGGTTATTGGTCGTATGCCCGGCCATATCGATCAGGATGTCGATCCTGTCGTCCCGGATGCGGCGTTCCAGTTCTGTATCACCCATGCTGGAAATATCGCGCCAGTGATCCGACAGGGACTTGAAAAGATCGGTGTAGCCGTCGGCCTGCCCGGGATCGAGATGGGCGTAGCAGAAGACCTCGAAGCCCTGCCGGAAAGCCTCTTCCTGCTGGGCCCGGAAAATGGGCTCCATGAAATAGGCCATGCTGTGCCGCCGGAAGTCCGGGGAGACATAGCCCAGGCGCAAGCGGCGATCCGGCGTGCGATCCACGTCCAGGGGCCTGGGCGCGCGCAGATCGGGCTTGACGCTCTTGTCGTACCAGTCGCGGAAGTATTCCCAGATGTGCGCCGCCGTCAGCGTGGGGTGGCAGTTGAGGTTGAAAAAGAGGTTGCGATAGTAGGCATAGCGCTTGTTGCCCAGCAGGTGCTTGATGCGCTCCATGAGCGTGTCGAACTCGGAGAAATCCCCGGCCTTGACCATTTCATCCAGCAGGCCCTGCGTCAGCTTCACGTCCACGGGGCGCAGCTCCAGCGCCTTGCGGCGGCAGGCAATGGCCTCGGTCAGGCGATGCATTCTGGAAAGAATGTCCGCCCGCCGGGAAAAGACCGCCGGATTATCCGGGAAGCGCCGCTCCAGTGCATCCAGCGCCAGCAGACAATCCTCCGAACGCCCGAGCTTTTCCGCAATGGCCAGTTGCGCCCACCAGATATCGGGATGATCGGGCGTGCGCGCGGCCCATTGCCGAATGCGCGCGATGACGGCCTGCATGTCCTCCGAAGTGTGCACATCGGGCAGCGTGCCATGGAGCCGTTCGTGCAGGCGCACCAGCGCCACGCCGCAGCGGGTCAGCACCCTTTCCGGCGGAAAGATCTGCAGCATACGGAGGACCAGCTCCCGCTCCTCTTGCGGGCGATCCAGACGTCGCAGCAGATCGCAGGCCATGCCCGGCAAGTCGGCATTGTCCGCATAGCGGTCCATGCCCTCGCAGCACAGGGTCAGGGCTTCTTCAAGCCGGCCCATGTCGCGCAAAACTTTCGCCGTCTGCACAATGTCATCCGGCGCGGCGTCTTTCTGTCCGCGCAGGGAGAGGGCCAGTGCCTCGGCCTCGTCGTAGCGTTCCATGCGGCGGTAGCCCCCGAGCAGCTGCCCGGCGATGCGCAGATTGCCGGGATGCGCCCCGTGCGCCGCTTCCAGCAGTGCCACGGCGTCGGACAGGCGATTATTCAGGTCCAGCGCGGCGGCGTATTCCTGCGTCCAGACCGGGTCGTCCGGCGCTTCGGTATGGTAACGGGCGGCCAGTTCCAGCGCTGCCTGTGGCCGGTTGCTCTGGCGCAGCGCAGCCAGTAGTAAAAATTTGTTACGGGGCAGGGGCTTTGCCGTTGCCAGCGCCTCGGCGCAGGCAATGGCCTCGTCAAAGCGTTCGCGCACGATCAGCATGCGCACCTTCTGGGAGGCCAGCGTATAATCCGCGGGATCGCGGGCAAGCCCGGCCTCGCAGGCGGCCAGCGCCTCATCATAATTCCCCATGCTGTGGCAGACTTCGGCATAGAGGCCGTGATGCAGGAGGATGGAAGGATCGCGATCGCGCATCTCGCGCGCCTTTGCGCGGGCCTTTTCCAGTTCGTTACGGGCTTCCCAGAAGCGCACCAGCGCCAAGCCGCCGCTTTTCCAGTCGCGGCGCTCGGCCTCCTCAAAACAGCGTAGCGCATCGGCAAAGCGGCTGCGGGAGAGGTGTACCCCTCCCAGCAGGATCGGATATTCCGCCTCCTCGGGGCATGTCTCAGTCCAGTGGGTAAGATGGCGCAGCACCGCGGCTTCCTGCCCGCGACGGCATAATACCTGTACCAGTTCGCGGCGCACGGGCAGGGGATTGCGGGCCTTGTCGGCCCCGCGTTCCAGCAGGTCAAGGGCCGCGTCCATATCGCCGCCCCTTGCCGTCAGGGCGGCAAGACGCAGCCAGTTTTGCGCCTCGCCGGGGTCTGCCTTCAGGGCCTTGTGCGCCTGCTCCAGCCCGGCCTGCACGTCGCCCCGCGCGGCGCGTATCTGCGCCAGCATGCGCCGGGCCGCGTCATTGTCCGGCCGGGCTTCACAGAGCGCGCGGCATTCCTGTTCCGCCGCATCCGGATCGCCGCGCCGCAGCAGTGTGCGGACCCGGTTGAGGGCCGCGGCCTCGCGTACTTCCCGCGCTTGTGCCGTATCCTGCGCCAGCTCCCCCCAGATGCGCAGGGCCTCGTCGCTTTGCCCGCGCTCCAGCAGGCACTGGGCCAGATTGTTGCGTGTGCCCGCGTCGCCGGGGCGCAGTTCCAGCAGACGGCGATAGATTTGTTCCGCCTGTTCCGGCTTTCCAGCCGCCTGCAGCGCCGCTCCGGCGGAGAGCAGAACCTGCGCATCCTCGGGCCAGCGTTCCAGCAGCGTGTGCGCCTCATCGGCCAGCGCATCCCTTTTCAGCAGCGCGCCCATACGGGCCAGATCCAGCAGGGCAGCGCCCCGGTACGGCGTGGCATGGCGGGTATACGCCTCCCCCAGCCAGTCCCGCGCCTCGGCGTAGCGCTTTTTGTTCAAAAAGAGCGCCAGCGCGGCCCGCACGGGCGCGTCGTCCTCGGGCTGCGCCGCATGGGCCTTGAGACACAGGGCCAGGGCCTCGTCGTTTCTGCCCTTGCGGGCAAGCTGCTGCGCCTGTTGGAGAAGGTGTGTGCAAAAGGTAGAATCCATGCTTTTCCTTGC
>CAJMRA010000318.1 GCA_905215675.1 uncultured bacterium
AAGGAAACACCTCTTGCGCGCTAGCCAAGGGGGTTTCCTTCCCCCCAGAAGAACAATTCAGGGCGTTTCACCTTTTTCAAAGGTGAAACGCCCTGTGTTCTGGCCGGGCGGGCCCGGCTATTTGTCTTTTTCCTTGGTGTCGTCGGCTTCTCCGATCCAGCCTTGCAGGGCCTCGATGATCTTGCGGGCCTGATCGGCGCTGGAAATATTGAATTTGGATTGGGGGCGGTATTCGCCGCCGACTTTCTTGTAACGGCGTATGACGTATTTGTCGGGGCCATAGCTGTTCATTTGCGGACGCCATTCCTGATAGCGGAAAATAATGGTCGTCCATGCGCCCTTGCTCAGAATGACCTTGTCCAGTTCCTTGATTACTGTCTGACCGTTTTCTTCGTAGGTAACGGTCAGGTCTTCTATGGCTTCGCTCAAGGCGTCCTCACAAAAAACGCGAAAGAGCCGCGCGACGGCTTTCGACGGTTGGGGTTTGCGGAAAACGAAACGGAAGTTCAGGGCAGCGCGCAATGCCTTTTCGAGGAAGGACGCCCGGGGGGAAGGACGCGACAGGACAGACGGAAAAAGCGCTGTGTTCCGGCGGCGTCATGAAACGCCGCCGGAGCATGCGCTTTTTCAGAAACGGTTATGACTTAGACTCCGGCATAGCTGGCCAGCAGGCCCTTGACGCTTTCCGGCAGTTCAAGGCGGCTGACCTGCATTTCCGCAGGGCCGGGACCGTAGTTGCCGCGCAGGAAGCGGGCTGCGGCGGTTCTGGCCATGAGGTCTTCGGCAAGCGTCAGTTCGCGCCCGGCGCTGACCTTGCGGCCAAGGGTGTGCAGCATATTTTCATTGGCGCTTACGGTAGGCGCGGTTATCCGAGGATCACTTTGCATAAGAACCTCCTTGTAGGCTGTGCCTAGTGTACCCGTTTCAGGGCGGCACCGCAAGTCGCGGAGGGCCGCTTTCGTAAATATGGGTATAACGACGCAGGGTTGCGTATGGCGGGCGGGATTACTCCTTGTCCTTCCTGTTGAGCGCGGCCTTGAGGGCCGCCTCGTAGGCGCGGAGGACGGCAAGCCGGGCATATTTCTTGTTTTCCGCGGGGATGATGTGCCAGGGGGCCCTGACGGTACTGGTACGGAGAAACATTTCGTCGGCGGCGCGGGCGTAATCGGGCCATTTTTCCCGGTTGCGCCAGTCGTCGGGGGTGATCTTGTACTGCTTCCACGGGGTGTTTTCCCGCTCATGAAAGCGGCGGAGCTGTTCTTCGGGCGAGATGTGCAGCCAGAACTTGAGCAGGATATTGTTGTGGGAGGTCAGCTGATGTTCAAACTGATTGATCTCCGCATAGGCGCGGCTCCAGTCTTCGCGCGGGGTCAGCTTTTCCACTCGTTCGACAAGGACGCGGCCGTACCAGGAGCGGTCGTAAATGGTGACGAAACCGGAACGGGGGATATGCCGCCAGAAGCGCCAGAGGTAGGGATGCGCCAGTTCTTCATCCGTGGGGGCGCTGATGGGAATGACGCGCGTGATACGGGCGTCAACGGCGGACGTGATGCGGCGTATGGAACCGCCCTTGCCCGCGGCGTCCCAGCCCTCGAAGATCAGCGTGCTGGAAATACCGCGCTGATAGGTGCGGTAGGAAAGCGTGCGGATGCTGTCCTGGAGGGCCTTGAGTTCTTTCTTGTAGTGATCGGGCTGCTGCGAGACGGAGAGATCAATGGCGTCCAGCGTGGAGATCAGGGTCTCGTCCTCGCCGGGCGGGGTCGAGGTCTCGGCTTCCTGCGCGGCCAGCTGCTTGAGGCGGGCGTCCCGGGCGTCGCGGGCCGCGATGGCGCGTTCCATGCCCGCGATGACGGCATGCGCGACGGACAGCGTGCGGAAGTTGGCATCCGCCGCGTCGATGATGCTCCAGGGCGCGTTGTCGCGATCGGTGAGCGTGATGGCACGCGAGGCGGCATCGACCATGCCTTCATAATCGGCGGCCGTTTTCTTGTCGTACGGGGAGAAGTGGAGCAGGCCCTTGTTGTTCAGGCGTTTGCTGACGTTGGCGGCATGCGTTTTCTTGTCCAGATGCAGCCACAGCTTGATGATGCCCATGCCGGCGTCGGCAAGGCCGGATTCCAGGGCGCACCACTGGTGCATGCATTTGGAAAACTCGGCGTCGTCGAGCTTCTTGCAGCAGAGACGGCGCAGATCGTCGCTGTACCAGCCGTCATAGAAAACGCCGATTTCCCCGGCGGGGGGCAGACAGCGCCAGAAGCGCCAGGGGCGGGGGCGGGTGAGTTCCTCATCCGTGGCCAGCCAGAAAATATGGTTGCGGACGTGCTTGCTGTCCATCCATTCGGAAAGCAGGTTGACGATGGCGCCCCGGCCGGAACCTTCCAGTCCGGCGACGATGATCAGAATGGGGATGCGGCGCTGGAGACACTGGCGCTGGGCGTTGAAAAGGCGCAGTCGCAATGCCGGGGCCTTCTGCTCGAATTCCTTGTCGCTGTACTTGCGCCCGAGGGCGGCGGATTCAAACATGGAGAACTCCTTGGTCAGGACGGAATCGGTCGCCGTCCCGAGCGGAAAGTGGCGATGGGGGACGGGGATGGAAGACAGTATCTCTCGCTTTGCCGGGGAAGAAAAGCTTTTTTTCACATGCCGGGGGACGGCGTTCCCGCGCCCCGGCGTGAGCGCGGGAGGCGGACGGCCTTTCCCGCCGTGTGCGGGTTAGAGCGTTTCACCTTTGAAAAAGGTGAAACGCGAGGCGGCGGCACAGCGCCGCCCGGCCAGAAGTGAGCGGAAAAACCGCGTTTTTTCCGCGAAACGACAGGCCGTATGGTTTG
>CAJMRA010000319.1 GCA_905215675.1 uncultured bacterium
GGGCATCGACAGCAGAGATAAGGGGGTTTCCTTCCCCCCAGAAGAACGATTTAGTGTCAACAGACCCTAACGCGTCAGCGGCAATCCGGCGGCGTTCCAGTCGTTGATGCCGTGCGCAAGATGATAGACTTCATTCTTGAGGCCCGCCTTTTCCATGCGTTCGATGACGCGGGCCGAACGATTGCCGGAGCGGCAATAGACGACCAGCGGCGCATCCGGCGGCAGCTGCTCCGCCTTTTGCAGGAAGTCGGGTTCCAGAGCGTCCATGTTGACGGCTCCCTTGATGTGCCCGGACGCAAACTCGCCCGGCGTACGGACATCCAGCAGAATCAGCCCGGCGGGAGGATTATCCAGCAGCGACTTGATTTCCCCCGCCGTCATGTCCTGACGGGCATCCGCCGGTTGCGCCAGCAGAAGAAGCAGGGCCAGCGCGCCGAAGCCGCGCCGCAGAACGTGTCCATAGCTCATACGAACTCCTTGCAGGATTAGAGCGTTTCACCTTTGAAAAAGGTGAAAAGCGAGGCGGCGGCACAGCGCCGCCCGGCCAAAAGTGAGCGGAAAAACCGCGTTTTTTCCGCGAAACGACAGGCCGTATGGTTTGAAATGCGCAGCGTTTCAAACTGAAATTGCTCTAGTGATACGGAGAAAAAACGCCCGTTTCCGGGGGCGCGCCCCGGAAACGGGAAAAGATCGCTGAAAAAGGAAAAACCGCACTTTTTCCGCGAAACAACAGATTGTCTACAGCCAAACAGGCTGCGAAGCAGTGTCAACAGACCCTACGGCGCAACCGGATTGATCTTCTTATCGACGGGGGCGGTGATGGTCAGCCCGTGACGCACGTCGGCCTTGCCTTCGGCAGGAACGTCGAGCAGCCAGAACAGACAATTGTTCTTTTCGTCGATCCCGGCCTTGGGGGTGTCGTCATAGGTCACGTTCACATTCCGATCCACAATATGCGGACAGGGGCTTTCCAGACGCACCTGCACGGGCGTGGGACGGCCATTGTTCACCGTGTATTCCCAGGCCCAGCTCCACTGACGACGACGGTTGACGATGCCCGCCTCGCCGCGCCGACGGCCGTCGGCCAGGACGCTCACGGTCACGCGGGGATCAACGCCGAAAAAGAGTCGCGCCCGCCCGTCCTTCACGGCAAAGGTATGTTCCCCGGCCGGAATGCCTTCCAGCTGGAAGGCGGCCTCTCCGGCGGGCCAGACGGAACCGGCGGGCAGCTCGGCCACGGCCGTCAGCCACACGCGGCCGTCGTCCTCGTCGGGACGCGCCACGCGCTCAAGCGCGGCCGTCCAGACCTCGTCGCGCAGCGTCACCACGCTTTCCCCCTGAGGCAGACCGGGAACGGCGACTTCCCAGCGGGCGTCCTGCCTGTCCGCGCGCAATACGGCGTTCTGGGGCGCCGCCGCCCCGTCGGGGCCCGCGGCGGAAGCCCTGAAGTACATCTTCCGGGGCGCGCCGACCGCGGGCGCCTCATCGACGATCCATTGCGGCAACTCCGGCGGGGCCACGACGTCATGCGGGCGCAGGGCAAGGAAAAGACGGCTCTTGCGCCAGTCCATGCCGGAGAACTGACGTACCGACGCTTCCAGACGGACGCGAACCTTTGCGCCGACGCCCGTTTCATCGGGAATGGCGTCGAAAATATAGCGGGGCTGCCAGCCGCAATCGGGCAGCGTGTAACGATAGCGCACCACGACGGAAGCGCCGGCGTCCTGAAGTTCCAGAAGCACCTTCTGCCCCTTGTCGGACAGGGGCGGACGGCTCTTTTCCACCTGTTCCAGCGCCTGAATGATGTCGTTGACCTGATCAAGGCGGGACATCAGCGCCGGGACACGATTTTCAAGACGGGAGGCAAGCTGTTCCGGGTCCAGCCCCGGCAGTTGCAGGGGACGCGTCGTCCACGTTTCCAGCACGGCGCGCAGCATGGCCCGTTCGCCCCGCAGGGCGCGCAGATTATCCACGGCTTCCTGTCGTTCGTGAGCCAGGCCGCCCTGCGCGGGCAGAAAACAGGGCGTGGAACTCCAGCGCACGAGACGTCCGCCCTCCACGGAAATTTCCAGATCCCGCGCGCCGCCGGGCACCACGAAAAAGGCTTCCGTGACATTCTGCTCCGTCCGGGTCGGCAGCTCTTCATGCGCGGTGACGCGCGCGCCGCCCGGCCAGAGAATGACGCTTTCCGGGTCGGCGGCCCGCAACGGCACGCCTTCCTGCAGGGGCAGAATCGCCAGCGGCAGACCGGCGGGCGTTCCATGAGCCGACCGGACGACGGGGGCGGCATCCGCGGCCTGTCCGGCAGGCTCCGGCGCTGCCTGCGCAGGCTCCTGCGCGACGGCGTCGGCCTCCTGCGCCGCGACGGGCGTCGCCATGCCGCAGGTCAGCAGGGCCGCCATAAGGGAACCAAGGGCCTTGTCCTTCAACAATTGCATCATCGAAAAACCTCTCCCGCGTATTTGTCCGTTGACCGGGAAGAAACGAAAGAAACCCCGCCCCATGCGGCGTCTTTCCATCTTCCGCGCTCCCGGAGTGCCCCGGATCGTTTGTGCACAGGGAAACATTTCCCCGGCACGCTGCTATTCCCCGTCGTTACGCCGTTCATGCTCCCGGGGGACGGACGCCGAAGGAAAAGCGCCCGCCGCGCCGTCCCGTTCTCCCGCAAGCATGTTCGGTTTGAAACGCGTTGGGGGAAGAATGGGGGACGGGGGAAGGAGGCTCCCTTCCCCCCGAATCCGATCGACCGTATCCGTGCGCCCCGGAGCATATTCAGTCTGAAACGCCTTGCGTTTCAGACCATACGGC
>CAJMRA010000320.1 GCA_905215675.1 uncultured bacterium
GGGAACCCCTTTTGTGCGCTAGCCAAAAGGGGTTCCCTCCCCCCTCAAGCCTCTTCGCAAACCCCTTCAAGCCCTCTTCTCCGCCCCTCTCAAGCCCCCTCTTTTGCTCCTTTGCGATGGAAAAGGCGGCGCTGGAGGTCGGCGACGGCGGTCACGCCGCCTGCGGCGGCGTCGGGGTGAAGGATGGGGGAGAAGCCGAGACGCCGGGCCTGAGTCAGTCGGAGGTCCTGCGCCGCGACGGGGCGGATTTGTCCGTTCAGGTCCACCTCGCCCCACAGAACGCACTTTTCCGGTAACGGCACATCATAATACGAGGAAAGAACAGCGGCCACAAGAGCGAGATCGAGTCCCGGCTCCTGGAGACGCATGCCGCCGCCCACCTTGGCGTAAATATCCACTTGTGCAAAATTGAGCTTGAGGCGCTTTTCCAGAACGGCCAGCAAAAGATGGAGTCTGTTGGCATCGAATCCCAGCGCGGCGCGACGGGGAATGCTGAGGAAGGTACGGGCCACGAGGGCCTGCACCTCCACGGCCAGCGGACGCTGACCGTCCACGGCCATGACGACCGCCGTTCCCGAAAGGCCGGGGTCCCGCGTCCCCAGAAAGAAGGTCGAGGGATCGTCCACGATTTCCATGCCCTGTCGCCCCATGCGGAAGACAAGCAGTTCCTCGTTGGGCCCGAAACGGTTCTTGAAGACGCGCAACAGGCGGAACATCTGCCGCCGGTCCCCTTCAAGGGAAATGACGGTATCCACCATGTGTTCCAGCAGACGCGGCCCGGCAATGACGCCGTCCTTGGTCACGTGCCCCACAAGAATCAACGTCGTGTCCGTGCGACGGCACACCTCGATGAGCGAGGTCGTCACGGCGCGCACCTGCGTCACGTTGCCGGGCAAACCCTCGGCCGCCATGCTGCCCAGCGTCTGCACCGAATCCACAATGAGCAGCGCGGGACGGCGCTTTTCCACCGCGTCCATGACGTCTTCCACCCGCGACGTGGCCATGGCCAGCAGACGCTCATGCAGCGCCCCCAGACGTTCGCCGCGACTCCGAATCTGCGGCAGGGATTCTTCGCCGCTGGCGTAGATCACTTCCCGGCCGGATGCCGCCACATGCCCTGCCACCTGCAAAAGCAGCGTGGACTTGCCGATGCCCGGTTCGCCGCCCACCAGCAGCGCCGCGCCCGGCACAAGCCCCTTGCCCAGAATCCTGTCCAGCGCCGTGAGGCCGCTGCCGTAGGGATGATGCCCCTCGGACACCACGTCGCGCAGGGGCCGCAGCCCCGAGGTATCCCCGCCGTGCGCCGCCGCGCGGCTCCGTCCGGCCGGAGAGGGCCTGTCCACGGCCGCTTCCAGCGTGTTCCACTCGTGACATCCCGGGCACTGCCCGCGCCATTGCAGGGTACGCGCGCCGCATGCCGAACAAATATAAACTTCCTTTGTCTTCGCCATGACGCAACGCTACGGAAAAAATGCCCGGCGGACAAGCTGGAACCGCTCGCTTCGGGCCGGACGACGCTGTCCGCCGCCTCGCGTTTTGCCTGTGTGCAACGGCAAAATGCGCAAAAAAAAGAGGGAGAGGCAACCGACAACGCCTCTCCCCCGAATCATTCGTCATGGGGAAAATACCTTTCACGTTAGCGCTTCAATGCTCCAGAAGCAGTCTCCTGTCTCAAGAAATTTCGGGAAGAGAGGGCCGGACGTTGCCCCCTCGCCTCTACCGTCATGGAGAGAAATAAAAACTGGAGAGGATACAGGCAGGAAAAGCGGTAAAGCAGGGAAGGACAAACCGACAACGTCCCGCCGTGCGTCATGGGGAGAATACGCTTGCGTCCTGCCGTCGGATTTTTCGTCGTCGCACCTCCTTATCGTCTCGTCTGGCGGGGGGAAGGCCGCTTCCTGCGGGCCTCCCCCCTGTGGTTTATGGAGAGGAAATTATTGGATGAACATCAGGCCGGTCATCGACTAACCGCCCACCAGCTGCATGGCCATCTGCGGCAGCGAGTTGGCCTGCGAGAGCATGGCCACGGCCGTCTGGGTCAGAATCTGCTGGCGGGTGAATTCCGTCATTTCGGTGGCCACGTCCACGTCGCGGATGCGGGATTCGGCGGCCTGCAGATTTTCGGCCTGCACGTTCAAATTCGTGATGGTGTTTTCAAGGCGGTTCTGGAGCGCGCCGAGGTGCGCGCGGACCTTGTCCTTTTCCACGATGGCGTTGTTGATGGCGTCAAGGGCCAGCTGCGCGTCTTCCTGCGTGGCGATGGTCCGACCGGCGGCGTCATACTTGGTTTCCAGCGCCACGGACATGCTGTGCAGGGCGTCGTAAATGGCTGCGTTGGCGGCATCTACTTCATCCTGTGTGGCATTTCCTTGCGCGGTGTCTTTCATATCTGTCAGATATACATCAAGCTCCTGCAGGCTCCAAGTTGCTCCGCCAACACCATCCCCAAAGCTTTCTTCTGTTGCATCAATGTGTCCTGTGGGGTCTATATTGCCATCGCCATCAAGCCGTTGGGGATCGCCGTCGGACCAGGAGTTCACCAGCGCGCGGGTGTAGGCATACAGCACCTTCTGCTGATCGCTGTCGGACATGGCGAGATATTCGGCTGAGGTCGCCGGAGGCATGTTTTCCGAAGGCAGCCCCTTGCCGTAGAACTGCTTTTCCTGCTCGGACAGGGCGCTCCAAGCATCCGCAAGAGCCTTGACCTCTGTTGCTGGATTATTGTTCTTCAGGGCATCTTCGATCGCATAAATCTTGTCGGAGAACGCCTTAACAAGCGTCTGAATATTGTCATAGGCC
>CAJMRA010000321.1 GCA_905215675.1 uncultured bacterium
CCGCGCCGCCCGGCCCAAATTGATCGGAAAAACCGCGCTTTTTCCGCGAAACGACGGGCCGTATGGTTTGAAATGCGCAGCATTTCAAACTGAAATTGCTCTATGATGTTGGGCCGATGATACGCCGGGACTCCTTTTGCAGCGCCCTCAGGAGGGCCGCTGTTTTCAGGGGCCTGTGGGCCTTCCTGTCGTCCTCCTCTTTTTCCAGCCAGGCTTCCCGCAGGCGCGGCAGACGCGCGTCGCCGTTCAGGGCAAGATAGCCCAGTATGTTGCGGGAGAAACAGGCAAAGCCGTCATAAAAGCCTTCGCTCAGGGTAAGGCGCGCCTCCGGCCCGTAGTCCAGCAACTGCCGGAGCTGGGGCAGCGTCTCCGGGGCGGAGAGGAGAAAAAGAAGCACGTCCGCGCAGAAGCCGTTGCGGAAATGGGCGAATTCCTGAACACGCCGGTCCGGTTCGGGGCTGCTCCGGTAATGGAGGTGGTAGCCGTAGCGGAAGAGGGAGGCTCCCAGCAATTCCTGAAAACGGGGATTGGCGCGCCCGAACTGCACCAGCGCGAGTTGTTCCCGGACGGTCAGGCGGCGCGGGGCAAAGGCCAGATCGTACATGGCGGCCAGACCGGGAATGCCCATGTAGTCTTCCACCCGTTTGCGGATGGCGGCGTCGGCAAAGCACATGAGCAGCAGGGGAAAGTCGTCCGGCAGCTCCGGCAGGGCGTTGAATACGGCGTCCAGATAGCCGCATTTTTTCAGGATATAGAGCAGGGGGATGACATCCCCGTTGGCGCGGTCATTGACATTGCGATCGGCTGCGAACAGCATCTCCCCCGTGAAGGCGTCGGCCGAGATGACGCCGGTGGCGATTCCGTAGGCAAAATCGCCGCCCCGTACCGTGGCCGCCGTGCGCAGCAGGGCCGGAATATCGAGGGTTTCCGGCGTGGCCGTGGCCAGAAAATAATTCATGAAGGGCTGATGAAAATTGGCGTGGATCGTGCGGTAGTCGCGCAGATCATAGGCGTCATGCTCATATTTGCGTCTGTTTTCGGCAAGCTCCGGGTCCGCGTCGAACAGTTCCGGTCTGACGGCCATCGTGTCCGGATCAGGGAGCCAGTAGCGGCGCAAAAGAAAGACGTCGTCTCCCTTGCGAAGAGGCGCGTTGTCAAAGGCGTCCTTCATGCGCCCGCGGCGCACCGTGCCGCGCTCCAGCCGGATCAGCGGCATCTTCCAGTCCGACGATACGACCATCTGCCGTATGTAGCGCCTGTTCACGTCCTCCAGGACGGGGTCATCCTCCAGCCAGGAAAACAGATCCCAGTCATAGCCGTTTTGTCCCGCGCCGTAGTTCTTTCCCTGTATCCATGCGGCGATCGCGTCCTCATGGCGGCCGAGCCTGATGAGCCAATTCGTCCGCACATGGAGGTATCGCGTGCAGTAGCCAAGCTCTGCATCCGGTTCCTTTTCCAGCCGGGCCATGAAGGCATCCGCCTGTTCGGGCGGAAGATCGGGGTCTTCCAGAAAGGCAAGATACGCATCCCAGGTGCTTTCCAGCGCCTTGTCCAGGCGCAGCAGCGTGTCGCCGTCCATATGGGCACTCCTTTCCGAGCTGTCTGCAACAGTCGCTCTCAATTGTTTTCCCTTCCGCCCGGCCCCAGGCGAGCCGGAAAAACCGCGCCTTTTCCGCCGAAACAGGCAATCCGTGCAGCCGGGATGGGCTGTCAGCGGCGTTTCAGGGCGTTCTGAACCTGTCGGCACAGCCCCATGAAGGCGTCGTATTCGTGGCGGCGGAGCTGGGCGCGGCCGAACAGGCGTCGCCACGGCAGGAGAAAGTAGTCGGGATTGTCGCCGTGCAGGGCGTCCACGGCCAGCAGGGTTTCCTTGAGGGCCGCCACAAGGCGTTCCTGATCCCCGGCGCTGATGGATTTTTCCGTATGGGGCGCGGCGGCATGCGTCGCTTCCTGATCCGCGCGCCGGGCGCGGCGCATGGCTTCGGCGCATTCGTAGAGGACCAGCAGCACGGACTGGGCGAGATTGAGGGAGCTTGCCTCGTCGGTGGGAATGGTGAGGACGCGATGACAGGCGGAGATTTCCGCATTGTCCAGCCCGCGATCTTCGGGGCCGAACACAAGGGACACGCGGTTGCCCGCCCGCAGGGCGGCGGCAATTTCGGAAGCGGCCGCGGCGGGATGCAGGATTTCGCGTCGCCATCCGCCCACGCGGGCCGTGGTGCCGATCACGAGGGCGCTTTCCGCAACGGCCGAGGGCAGATCGTCAAAGACGCGCACGCCGTCCAGCACGGCGAGGCCCTTGGCCGTGGCCAGCGGCCGGGCCTTGTCGTACAGCCAGCGTTCCGGCGACACGAGACGCAGCGCCGGACAGCCCATATTGGCGCAGGCGCGGGCCGCCATGCCGATATTTTCCGGGAAACGGGTTTTTACCAGCACCACGTCAAGACCTTGCAACAGCATGGCGTCTCCTTGTTGCCTGTGAGATTTGCGGGGAGCGGATCGGGGCGTCGCCGGGGGACGGTCGTTCCCGGAACGTTGTGTGCGTCGCGATGACGCGCGGCCGATCCTGTCGAAAGTTTTCGGAGGGGAGAGGGGGAGCGCGAGGGGGAGAGGGGGAACCCTTTTTCAAAAGGGGTCCCCTTTCCCTCTCGCACCGTCAATCCCCCCTGTCCTGCATATAGAGCAATTTCAGTTTGAAACGCTGCGCGTTTCAAACCATACGGCCTGGCGTTTCGCGGAAAAAGCGCGGTTTTTCCGCTCACTTCGGGCCGGGCGGCGCTGTG
>CAJMRA010000322.1 GCA_905215675.1 uncultured bacterium
TCCAGCGTCATGCCTGAACGGAGGGTGAACAACGTGTTGACACTCTACATCTAGGCGCGGGGCGCTGCGGCCGGATCGCGCAGCACGTCTTCCAAGGCCGCAAGAAAGGCGTTGTTTTCCTGCTCCGTGCCGATGCTGACGCGCAGATGATCCGGCAGCTGATAGCTGCCCAGCGGACGGATGATGATGCCGCGCCGGAGCAGGGCCTCGAAACAGGTCCGGGCGTCGGGAGCGCCGTCGCCGGGGCGGAAGAGCAGGAAGTTGGCATGGCTGGGCCGGACGGCGCAGCCGAGTTCGCTCAGACGCAGGGTCAGGCGGCGGCGTTCCGCGCGGACGAGGGAGAGCGTGGCTTCGCGGAACGCCGTGTCGCGCAGGGCCGCCAGCGCGGCTTCTTCGGCCAGCACGTTGACCGAGAAGGGCAGGCGGGCGCGCCAGTAGTACTGGGCCAGTTCTTCGGGAAGAACGGCATAGCCGATACGCATCCCGGCCAGTCCGTAACTCTTGGAGAAGGTGCGGCAGACCACGGCATTACCCGGCACGTCGCCGCTTGCCAGCAGGGAGAAGCGGCGCTCGCCGTCGGCGTCGTCGCCGGCAAAATCCATATAGGCTTCGTCGATGACCAGCAGGGCCTGCGGCGCCTTGTCGGCAAGCCGGGCGGCCAGCGCAAGGACGTCTTCGCGCGGGGGACAGTAGCCGGAGGGATTGTCCGGCGTGGTGACGAAGACAAGCCGCGTGCTGTCGGTAACGATTTCCAGCAGCGCGTCGAAGTCGAAGCTGAAGTCGGCGTTGAGCGGCTGGCGGCGGATTTCCACGCCGCAGATGCGGCTTTGGATGGGATAGATGCTGAAGCAGGGCTGGAAGCAGACGATATTGTCGCGTCCCGGTTCGGCCAGCATGCGGATCAGCATGTCGAGAATTTCATCCGAGCCGTTGCCGACGGCAATGCGCCCGTCGTCCACGCCGTGGAGTCCGGCCAGCGCGGCCCGCAGCCGCGGATTGCCGGACTGGGGATAGCGGAACGCGCCCGCGGCGCAGCGGCGCAGGGCTTCCACGGCCAGCGGCGGCGTACCGAGGGGATTCTCGTTGCTGGCCAGCTTGATCACGTTTTCAAGCTGGTAACGTCGGCGGATTTCTTCGATGGACAGGCCCGGCACGTAGGGATCAAGGGCCGCAATTTCCGGGCGTACAGAAAAGGAAGGCATAGGGAACTCTCAAAAAAGGCCGCCTCCCCCGATCTTGTCCGGGGAGGCGGCAACGGAGCGGGCGCTCCGGTTCAGAGGCGAACGGGAGGACGCCGCCGGGGCGGCGTCTGGAAAGGGCAAGGGAAAATGTTCTAAGCGTCTTCGAGCTCGTCTTCCGTGGGACGCACGGTAAGGACGGGCATGGTGGCGTTCTTCACGACCTTTTCGGCCACGGAGCCGAAGAGAATGCGGTCGATGCCCTTGCGGCCATGGGTGCCCATGACGATGATGTCAACATTTTCTTCCTTGGCGCGATTGAGGATTTCCTCGGCGGCATACCCGATGAGCACCTGGCCCTTGGCTTCCACGTCGGGGAAGTTTTCGGCAACAAAGGCGTCCATGGACTTTTCCGCGCCGGTCACGATTTCGCCCACAAAGTTTTCGATGGTGTTGGGCGGCACATGGAAGCCCACATACTGGCTCAGCGACGGAGCCGTGTAGACGACCACGACGCTGGCGTGCAGGGCCTTGGCCAGCAGCGTGGCGTACTCGGCCACGGACTTGCTGTGATCGGAGAGGTCGACGGCGCACAGAATCTTCTTGATGTCCTTCATGAGAAATTCCTCCGGGTGAGCACAGAGTTCTTTATATCGCCATCCAGAGCCCATACCGGGGCGACAAGGGGGGACCAGAGGGCGGGATTCCGACGACGCCGCCCTTTCCATTGCTTTCGTTGTGAATATACGAACTTTGTTCGGGATAGACAAGAGCTTTTCAACAGGCTAAGAGGGAGAGCGCGTTATCGGTGAGCGCGCATTGCGGGGACAGGTGCGGCAAGCTTTGCCCGTTCGGGGAGCGGTCGCCGTGTCCGGGCAAATTTTGCCGCAAGACCGCAACAAAAAAACAATGAAAAAACGCCAAGATAAGATTGGTTTTGCCCGGCATGTTTCTTGCTTGACACGGGCAAACGCCAACCCTGGAGGCGAAGATGAAGATTCGCAACGATCAAAATCCGTCGCTGGATGCGCTGCTGGGAATGCAGGAAAGCGGCGCTTCCCCTGTGGAAGGGGACGCGCAGGCTTTTCAGGCCGCCCTGAGCGAACGTCTGGATGCCGGAGCCGCGCAGGCGGAAAATGCCGTTCCGTCCATGCCCGGGGGTGCGCAGACCGAACTGATCAGCCAGATCCTTCTGGGCGCGGGGGACGACGACGCCGGTTCCGCCATGTCCGCCGAGGCGGCGCAGGCCGCGTTCCATGACGCGTCGGGCGCGCTGGACATGTGGGATTCCTATGTGGAGACCCTGGGGTCCGGCCGCCGGGAATCCCTTCGCGACGCGTATGCCCTGCTGGAGGACATCAGCAGCAAGCTCGGCGATCTCAAGCGTTCCGCGCCTGCCCTGGAGAGCAGGATGCCCGGTTTCGGAGACTTCGTGAACCGTCTGGACGTGCTGGCAACAAGCGAGCGTTTCAAGTTCAATCGCGGCGATTATGCCTAGAGCGTTGTATCTTTAGAGCGTTTCACCTTTTTCAAAGGTGAAACGCGAGGCGGCGGCACAGCGCCG
>CAJMRA010000323.1 GCA_905215675.1 uncultured bacterium
AGTTCCTTACGGGATTTTTGTATGGGCGCGCCGAGGCCCATGCGCTGGAATTCCGCGCGCAGGTTTGCGCCGTCCAGGGCGGTGCCGCGCAGCATGGCCATGACGAGCGAGACCTTGCCGCTTTGCTGGGTACGGCAGCGGATGCCTTTTTCTTCCAGGCGGCGGCAGAGGCGGTCGGCGTCGTCCTGCTTGCGGAAGGCGGCCACCTGAAACACGAAATCGTAGAGTTGCTGACCGGCGGCGGGCGGGGTTTTCTTGTCGGCGTCGGGCGCGGGCGACGCGGGCTTTTCCTGTGCCGGAGAGCCGGAGGCGGGCGCGGCGACGCCCCAGGCGGTCAGACTTTGCCCGCTGGGCCGGGCGAAGGGGTAGGCCTTTTTGTCTTTTTTCTTGTCGGCGCTGCCGCCGGTGTCCGCGACCTTGCCTGCGGCCTGCGCGGCGTCCTTGGCTGCGGCCTGCTGGGTATCCTTGCCTGCGGGAGCCTGTGCGGCGTCCTGCCGGGGCGCGTCGGCGGCGGAAGCGGGCGGCGTGCCTTCGGGCGGAATGTCATCCTTGATGATGTCGGGGGGCAGGGTGGCCTGCGCCACGGTCTGCGCGGGCGGCGGGGGCGGCTGCGCGCCGGTGAGACGGGCTACCTGCCGGGCCGGGTTCTGCCCGAGACCGACCATGTAGCCCATGAAGTAGGACCAGCCCACCGTCGCCGCCATGACCGCCAGCGCGATGCCGGCGGCCACGGGCGACAGACGGAAACGATAGGCCTTTTCATCCTCCTCTTCCGCGACGCGCTGCGCGTTGCGCATGCGTTCGAGCGTACGCAGGACCTGCTCGCTCTGGCCGCCGGGGCGCAGGGGCGCGCGCAGGGCTTCCTTGACGGCCGTCAGGCGTTTTCGGAGGGGGACTTGCCGGGTCATGCGCTACATGGTCTCCGGGGCGCTGACGCCGAGGATGTCGAGCCCGTTGCGCAGCACCTGTCCCATGGCGCGCAGCAGGGCGAGACGGGCGAGGGTGCGGGGGGCGTCGTCGGGCAGCAGAACCTGATGGCGGGCGTAGTAGCTGTGCAGCATGCCCGCCAGTTCCTGAAGATAGTGGCTGATGTGATGCACGCCCAGGGACTGGGCCGCCGTGGCGATGACGTCCTCGAGCGCGGCGGCCTTGCGGAGCAGGGCCATGTCTTCGGGCGTATCCAGTGCGGCGAGATCGGCGGGCGTCACATGGTCAGGCAGGGCGACGCCGCGTTCTCCGGCGCGACGCAGCACGGCGCAGATGCGGGCGTGCGCATACTGGACGTAGTAGACGGGATTGTCCAGCGTGCGCTGCTTGACCAGTTCGAGGTCGAAATCCAGCGGGCTGTCGCTCTTGCGCGACAGGAACATGAAGCGCGCGGCGTCCACGCCCACTTCCCTGACCACGTCGGCCAGCGTTTCAAAGGTGCCCGCGCGGGTGGACATGCTCACGGGCTTGCCGTTCTGGAGCAGGTTCACGAGCTGGATCAGGATGACGTCGAAACTGTCCTTCGGCTGTCCCATGGCGGCGATGGCCGCGCGCATGCGGGGCACATAGCCGTGATGATCCGCGCCCCAGATGTCGATGAGCCATTCGTAACCGCGACGGAACTTGTCGTGATGATAGGCGATGTCGGAGGCGAAATAGGTCAGGCTTCCGTCGGACTTGCGCAGCACGCGGTCCTTGTCGTCGCCCAGGCTTTCGGTGGCGAACCAGTAGGCCCCGTCCTTTTCGTAGGTATGCCCGGCCTTGTCCAGCGCCTGAAAGGCGGCGTCAACCTTGCCGCCTTCCACCAGCGTCTTTTCCGAGAACCATACCTGATGTTCCACGCGGAAATCGCGCAGGTCCGCCTTGATGCCGTCAAGGATGTCGTTCATGGCCCGCTGGTAGCAGCGTTCGCGGCCTTCGGCTTCGGGCATGTCGGGCAGGGAGGGGTCCTCGTCCAGCATGGTACGGGCGATGTCGATGATATAACTGCCGCGATAGAAGTCTTCGGGCCATTCCACGGGCCGCCCGGCCAGCTCCAGCACGCGCAGCCATACGGAAAGCCCAAGAATGCGCATCTGACGTCCGGCGTCGTTGATGTAATATTCCGTGGTGACGTCGTATCCGGCCCGGCGCAGCAGGCGGGCGACGCTGTCGCCCACGGCGGCCCCGCGCCCGTGACCCACATGGAGCGGCCCGGTGGGATTGGCGGACACGTATTCCACAAGCGTTTTCCTGCCCTGTCCCACGTTGCAGCGGCCGTAATCCGCTCCGGCGTTTTCGATGTCCGTCACGGCCCGACGCCAGAAGTCCTGACTGAACGTCACGTTCAGGAAGCCCGGCCCGGCCACTTCGGCCCCGGCCACATCCGCGCAGCGGGCCGGAAGCGCGTCGGCCAGTTCCTGCGCCAGTTCGCGCGGATTCCGTCCGGCTTCCTTTGCCAGCAGCATGGCGATATTCGCCGCCAGATCGCCGTGCCGGGCGTCCTTGGGCGGCGCGATGACCGCTTTTGCGGGCCACGAAAGCCCTTTTTCCGTCAAAAGCTCCTGCAAGGCAGTCCGCAAAGCATCTGTAGCACGCATGGCCTGTATCTCCTCTGAAAAAGCGCGTTGGGGGAAGGTGAAACGCCCTGGGGCCTGTTAACACTAATATTTCTATTTATTTCAAATAAATAGAAAATCTAGGCGACACATAACCTGTGAAAAGGACTTGCCGCCCGGCCTGTGCCCCCTCTGAAAAAGCGCGTTGGGGGAA
>CAJMRA010000324.1 GCA_905215675.1 uncultured bacterium
GGGGGCCTGGGGGGAAGAATTACGGGAACGCCTTTCCTGTGGAAAGGCTGGGCCCTTGTGCGCTAGCCGCGACCGAAGGCGGCCGCAGGCCGTGCCCGTTGCGACGAAGGAAGCTACGGGCATCGACAGCAGAGATAAGGGGGGTTCCTTCCCCCCAGAAGGCGGTCACTGTCTGCGCTTGAAAAGACGCTCCAGCGCCCCGGCATCCCAGCGCAGGACGGCGGGCCGACCATGCGGGCAGTAGTCCCGCTCCGGGGTTTCCAGCCATTGCCGCAGCAGGCCGGCCGCCTCGTCGGGCGTCAGCCGCTGCCCGGCCTTGACGGCCCCCTTGCAGGACAGGGAAATAAACATGGCGGCCAGATCATCCTTGCGACCGGCCAGCGCCTCCCGCAGGAAGTCGCGCGCCTCGGCCCTGCTCAGACTCGGCGGAATACCGCGAACCAGCAGGCCGCCCTGCACCGGTTCAATGTCGAAACCCATGCTTGCCAGCGTCTCCTGCAAGGCGCAGGCCCGTTCCTGTTCGGCGGGATGCAGCGAAAGCTCCAGCGGCAGGGCAAGACATTGCCCCGTGCCGCCGAACGCCCCCCGGCGCAGACGCGCGTAAAGCACCCGCTCATGGGCGGCGTGCTGATCCACCAGCAGCAGCGCTCCTTCACGGTCGCGCAGGACAAGATAGGTATCCGCAACCTGTCCCAGATAGCTGAAATCCCCTATCCGCAACGGCATTGTCGCGTCGCCGGTCGGTGCGTTTTCCTTGCGGATCGGAACAGCCGGGCACGGCGGCCGCGACGTCCCGGGAAGCGGAGGCGGCGCGACCGCAGCCGCCGACACGGGAGCCGGGGCGGGCGCGGGCGACGCCGCAACGCCGCCGTACGCGGCAGGCGCTTCGGCAAGCCCGGAGCGAACCGGAAAAGGATCGGACAGGGCGGCATCTTCCTCGTCTTCCAGCCGGGAAGACGGCGGCGGCGCGGCCTGCGGCCGCACTTCCCAGTCGTCGCCGTCGGCCGTTGCGCCGCGCGCAAAGCGATCCTCCATAATGGGCGCATGATCCACCGCGCCCCAGAAGCCTTGCGGACGGGGCGGCAGCAGCACTCCCTGCGCCGGTTCCGCGGAACCGGCCTCCGGGAGGTCCGTCCCGCCTTCCGCCGCTTCCAGCGGCGTACACAGGGCGCTGCGAACGGCATGCAGCACGGCGGAAAAGACGGCGGATTCATCGCGGAAACGGACTTCCGATTTGGCGGGATGCACGTTGACATCCACTTCGGCGGCGTCCATGTCCACAAAAAGAATGACCTGCGGATAATCACGGCTCGTCAGGCGGCCCTTGTAGGCCTCGCGCACGGCCGCAAGCAGGCGCTTGTCCGATACGATACGCCCGTTGACGTACAGCAGGATACGATCGCCGCGCAATTGCGCAACTTCGGGCAGGGCCGCAAATCCGTGCGCCCGGATGCCGTGCCGCTCCGCATCAAAGGGGCGCAGGGCATCCATGATCAGTTCCGGCCAGATGACGGCCAGCCGCGTCCGCACGTCCTGCCCGGGCAGAAAACGCAGGCACTCGCGCTCGTTGCCGGAAGCGCCGCCGGAAGCCAGACGAAAGCCGACTCCGGGCCGCGCCAGGGCAAGACGCGTCAGCCACTCCTGCGCGCGCTTGAATTCCGTGGCCGGAGTCTTTAAGAATTTGAGACGGGCCGGAACATTGGCAAACAGGTCCCGCACCTCGATGACGGTTCCCCGATGCAGCGCCGCGGGACCTTCGCCGACGACGCGCCCGAACTCCAGTTCAATGCGCCACGCCTCCGCCGCGCCGCCGTCGGCCGCCCGCGCGGCGGACGTCAGGACAAAACGGGAGACGGACGCGATACTGGGCAGCGCTTCGCCGCGGAAACCATAGGAACGAATCCTCTCCAGATCCTCCAGGCTCGCAATCTTGCTGGTGGCATGCCGCGTCACGGCCAGCGACATTTCCTCGCGGGCAATACCCGCGCCGTTGTCCTGCACCCGGATCAGGCTTTGTCCGCCGTTGTCAAGCCGGACGTCGATGGAATCCGCCCCGGCGTCCAGACTGTTTTCCACCAATTCCTTGACGACGCTGGCGGGACGTTCTACGACCTCTCCCGCAGCAATTTGATTACACAACTCAGGCGGCAAGAGACGAATATGACGAGACGACGCATTCATGGCGGCAGTGTAGCCGCCGGAACCACGCCGCGCAAGCGCGGCCTGCGCCCCTACGGCAGACGGCATCCCCTGCGCCGACGCCACAGGACCCGGCAATGGCCGGGAAAAGGCGCCATCCTGATACCCCTTTTGCCCGCGGTACGCCCTTTCGACGTCGATCTGCTCTACGTCGAATGCGGCCGCTGCGGCGCGCCCGTCATGTGGGAAGGCAAACGTACGGCCAAGCTCCTCAAGGCCGCCGGTATCGACCCGCTGGAGCTGGACGCAAGCTGCCTGCTCATGACGGACGCCTGCCCCCTCTGCGGCGGCAAGAGTTCCTACACGGTCCAGATATACCGAATCGGGCGCAGCCCGGAAAAACTCCTGCCGCCCTTCTACGGCAACGCCTAGAGCGTTTCACCTTTGAAAAAGGTAAGAACGCGAGGCGGCAGCACAGCGCCGCCCGAAAAAGGAAAAACATTTCAGCACCCCAAAAAGAACGATGCCCGGCGGTTTCCATAATCATGACGTGCCGCCGGGGGACGACGATGCGGGCCTTGTCCCGCGCGTTTCCGTTC
>CAJMRA010000325.1 GCA_905215675.1 uncultured bacterium
AAACGACAGGCCGTATGGTTTGAAATGCGAAGCATTTCAAACTGAAATTGCTCTAAAATTCCGAAAGTCCGCCGTCATGATGGCATGACGGCGGACTTTCGGAATTTTGGTGGGCCCACCAGGACTCGAACCTGGGACCTGCCGGTTATGAGCCGGAGGCTCTACCAACTGAGCTATAGGCCCGCGAAGGCTCTTTATAGCCGCGAGGCCCGGGCTTCGTCAAGGGGCATTACATGCCGCCGTAGGCGTTGAGCTTGTCGATCTGTTCCTGCATGGCGCGTTGCAGGGGCGCGGGCAGGCCCATGATGTCCACATTGAGAAAACCGCGCACGATGGTGGAGGCCGCTTCGTCCTCGTCCAGACCGCGCGCCATGAGGTATTCGATTTCCTCCTGCGCGATCTTGCCCACGGCGGCTTCGTGGCTGAGTTCCACGCCGTCGCGGCAGCTGTCCAGCTCGGGGATGGCGTGCATGCGGCCGTTGCCGATGATCAGGCCCTTGCATTCCAGATGGCCCTTGACCGGCGTGGCGTTGGCCCCGATGAAACCGCGGTTGATGATGGTGCCGCCGGTGGTGAGCGTGCGGGAAATGATTTCCCCGCGCGTGTGGGGCGCGTTGAGATTGATGCGGTTGCCGCTGTCCACGTGGGAGCCCTCGGGAGCCACGATGACGGAATTGAAGCGGGCCACGGCCCCTTCGCCATCAAGGTCCATGGACGGATACATTTGCAGCGAACCCACGGGATTGAGCAGAATGTAGTTGTTCTGGAACTGGCCGCCGGCCTCCACCCTGCCCGCGGAGCGCGGCAGAACCGTGGTGGTGGACCCCCAGTTGTGAATCATGGTGAAGGTGAGCTTGCCGCCCTTTTCCACATAATATTCGGTGATGCCCAGATGCGCGGCGTCGCGGGTCGTGTGGGAGGTGGAACAGCCGCCGAGCATGTGCAGCTCCGCGCCTTCCTCGACGATGACGATATTGTGTACCGCCTGCCCCGCGCCCGAATGCTTGATGAACATGCAGGACTGTACGGGTTCCGTCAGCTTCACGCCCTTTTTGACGCGCACGAAATAGCCGCCGTTGCAGTGATCGCGGGCAAGGCGGGTCACGTCGTCCTTGTCCGGGGAAAGCAGGCTCCAGTAGTGGCGGGGCAGTCCGTCGTACTTCTTGAGCGCCGCGCGGATGTCCATGAGTTCCAGCCCCTCGCGCCGGGTATCGCAGTGGACGTCGGCGTGATTGAGCTGCATGAACGCGCCGCTGACGTTGTGATCGGACACGTCGATGCCCGCCAGCACGAGGTGGCGCTTGTCTTCTTCGGGCAGGGTGGAAAGATCCTCGATGGGGGCGGCGTTTTCGCCGCCGGAGAACTGGAAGCGGGAAAGATCGGGAATGCTCATGCGAGGGGGGCCTCCACAATTTTACCGTAGGAATCGCCCGCAAGGCAGCGCAGGCATTCCTGATAGCCGTGATTGGCGATATGGTCGAGAATGCGGCGGGGCTTGTCTTCACAGCAGAGCCTGCCGTGATACATGACCTGTCCGCGGTCGGCGGTGACGTATTGCAGGATATGGCCGGTATGCGTAATGATCAGCCCGCTGGTGGAGCGCTTGCGCGCCCGTTCCCGCAGGGTGGCGCTACAGCCCTCGGGCATGCCGTCGAGCAGTTCGCGCACCGTATGCCCCACAAGGGCCATGTTCTCAAGGTCAACGCCCGATTCCGGCTCGTCGAAAAGCAGCAGGCTGGGCTGCTGCGCCATGAGCTGGAGCAGTTCGGAACGCTTGATTTCCCCGCCGGAAAAGCCCGCGTTGACATCGCGATCAAGGAAGGTGTCGAAATGCACCTTCCGGGCCATGGCCTGAATATCCATTTCCCGGCCGCGACCGCACAGTTCCACCATCTTGCCCGTGGGCAGGCCGTGAATGGTGGGCGGACGCTGAAACGACATGCCGATGCCGAGGCGGGCGCGTTCCCACATGGGCGCGTGCGTAATGTCGTTCCCCTTGAAGATGATGCTGCCGCGCGTCACCTCGTAGCCGCTGAAGCCCATGAGCGTCATGAGCAGGGTTGTCTTGCCGGAACCGTTGGGGCCGAAAAGAATGAAGGTTTCCCCGGCTTCGATGGTGAGGTTGATGCCCCGAAGCACGGGCGTGCCCTGCACCGATACGTGAAGATCGCGAATCTCAAGCATCGTCGGTTTCTCCCAGGTACTCCATGACGTCGTAATGGACATGATCAAGAATGTGGGTCAGCAGGTTGACGCATTCGTCGCCCACGGCATGCCCGAGCATGTCCACAAGAAAGGCCGCGCGTCTGGCATTGACCAGCGCGGCGTAACCGGCTGCGTCCTCCCCCCTGGGGATGGCGTCCAGCTCCCGCTGGAAGGCCGCCAGCTTTTCTTCCGTCAGTTGCTTGATGGGCTGGGCTTCTCCGTTGATATGGGGAATGCCGTCGCGCAGTTCCAGCAGCACGGGCTTGCCGTGCATAATGGCGATGCACACTTGCATGGATATGTCCTTTTCAGAAAAAGTTGCGTTTGTCCCGGGGCTTCCGTTTGGCGGCAATACTGGCAAACTTGCGCGCCTGTGTCCAGTGCGCAAGGGCACGGTCCTCCGGTAGTGCGTGCGGTTTCCGGGGGGAAGGAACCCCCCTTATCTCTGCTGTCGATGCCCGTAGCTTCCTGCGTCGCAACGGGCACGGCCTGCGGCCGCCTTCGGTCGCGGCCGGCGCACAAGGGG
>CAJMRA010000326.1 GCA_905215675.1 uncultured bacterium
TCAGAGGGGGCACAGGCCAGGCGGCAAGTCCTTTTCAAAGGTTATGTGTCGCCTATATTTTCTATTTATATGAAATAAATAGAAATATTAGAGCATTTTTAGTTTGAAACGCGCAGCGTTTCAAACTGAAATGGCTCTAGACGGCGCTTTGCTGCGCCGTGCGGACGGCGCGTTCAAGACCGCCTGCGACGAACGCAAAGAGAACGTCCAGCGCATTGTCGATCCCCCTGGCAATGGCAACGGCGTCGTCACCGGACGGGCGGCCCAGAACCCAGTTGGTGACGTCGCCCTTGTGCGGAGGACGGCCTATGCCGATGCGCAGCCGGTAGAAGTCCGGCGTACCAAGAAGCTGGTTGATGGATTTCAGGCCGTTATGTCCGGCATTGCCGCCGCCGAACTTGAAGCGCAGATGTCCGGCGGGAATATCCAGCTCGTCGTGCGCCACGACGAGCCGATCCGGGGGCAGCTTGTGCCAGGCCAGCAGGGGCTGTACGCACTGTCCGCTCAGGTTCATGAATGTCTGCGGCTTGGCCACAAGCCACGGGCCGCGCAGTTCCGGCAGATCCACGCGCAGCAGCTCGCAGGAAAACTTGCTTCCGTTCATGCTCTGAACGCGGCCTTCGGCTTCCGCCTTGCGGCAGAGAGCGTCGATCAGCATAAAACCGCAGTTGTGGCGGGTTCCGTCATATTGGGCGCCGGGATTGCCGAGGCCGACGAGAACATATGCGTAATCCATGAAAGATATCCTGTCTTGTTGTTGTAGGTTGCGGCATGCGCCCCATGCGTCCTTGTCCGGCTCCGCGGGAGCGGGAGCGGCGGTTGTGTCGTCACCGGCCGAGGCGCAGTCCCGCGCCCGCGCAGCAGGCCGCCGCATATCGGGCGGCCGTAAGGGCCATGCGCGGCACGAGAACGGCAAGATGGCCGCCGCCGGGCAGCCAGAAAAGACTTTTGCGCGGCGCTTGCAGGCGCGCGCAGGCATTGCGGATGATGTTCTGTGTGAACAGGGCGTCGTTGACGGCGGCCAGCATGTGCACCGGGCAGCGGGCCTGTTCCGGCACCTGCGCCGCAAAGAGACTGTCGAGGAAGGCGAGCGGATAGGTCCAGCGCTGGCGGGTCGCGCAATGGCGCATGCCGCGCCCCCCGGCCAGAATGCGCGACAGCGGGAGATAGGCCCACAGGGGAACGGGCAGGCGGGGGAAACGGCGGGCCGCGGCGTGTATGAGTTCCTGAATACGCGGGCGTTGCGTCCGCCAGCGGGCGAAGCGCGTCAGCAGGATGGCGTCTTCCTGCTGGGGATAGCAGCCTGCAATGGGCAGGGCGACGGCAAGTCGGGAGCTCAGGGCCGCATGCGCCAGCGTCAGGATGGCTCCCTGACTGTGACCGCAGACGGCCAGCCTGCGCGCCCCTCGCGCCCGAAGACAGGCTTCGGCGTCCAGGGCGTTTTGCAGGAGGGTATCAAAGGAAAAGCCGGTGTGATGCGGCATGTCGCCGTGCCCGGTGAAATGCAGGGCGGCGGTGGAGAGCCCCTGTCGGCGCAGCGCCGCAAGAAAGATTTCGTACTGGCGCGGGCCGGTCATGGTGCCGGGATAAAAAAGCAGGCAGTCGGCGCCCTCGACGGGATGGTAGTCCAGCAGCGCCCGGGCCGGGCCGCTGCCTATGGCGATACGCATGCGGGAGGAATCGGGGGAGGCCATGGCATTCCTTTGTTGCAAAAAGGGCCGGTTCCCGGAGGAACCGGCCCGAACAGGCTGTGGGAACTGGCGGAGCGCCTTATTCGGCGGCTTCTTCGCCTTCGGCGTCGTCCTTGGACTTGGAGAGGACGCTCACGATGGCGTAGTTCTGATCGTACACGGCCTTGACATTGGCGGGCAGGGGCAGGGTTGCCACGGTCACGCTGTCGTTGATGCCCATGTCGGTCACGTCGATGGTGATCTTCTTGGGCATGTCAAGCGGACGGCTGCTCAGGCGCACGGCTTCGCGGTAGGTTTCCAGAATACCGCCGAGCTTCACGCCCTTGGACACGCCCACGAATTCCAGGGGCACTTCCACGGTGATTTCCTTTTCGAGGTCAACGCCGTAAAAGTCGATGTGGGTATACTGGTTCTTGTAGGGGTGACGCTGCACTTCCCACACCAGCGCGGGATACGTGGTCTTGGAGCCGTTGTCGTCGATTTCGAGGTGGAACACCGTGGTGTGACCCACTTCGGCAAACAGCTTTTCAAAGGGCAGTACGGGAGACTGCACGGCGATATTGTCGCCCTTGGCGGTATAGAACACGCCGGGGATCATATTCTTGGCACGAACGCGGCCGGCGGGACCCTTGCCGCATTCCACACGTTTTTCTACGTTCAAGGTTTTTTCAATGCTGCTCATGACACACACTCCAAACGGCGATCGCCTCAGGCGACGCACGGCTGTATTTTCGCGCCAGGGAAATACCGGCACACTGACAGGCTTACCTGAAAATCGCGCGACGCCGAAAAGGAGAAAAACGACGCCACGCGAAAAAATGACGAAATATATTGCCGGAGCCTGTTCCGCTCCGCAAGGAACGCCGTGTCCGCGCTGAACACGGTTGCGGGAAGCCGCGCGTTCCGAAAAACTCTGTTCTGCAATCCTGGAGCATTTTCAGTTTGAAACGCTGTGCGTTTCAAACTCTGCGGCCTGTCGTTTCGCGAAAAAAGCGCGGTCTTTCCGCTCGCTTCGGGCCGGGCGGCGCTGTGTGCCGCCG
>CAJMRA010000327.1 GCA_905215675.1 uncultured bacterium
ACGAAGGAAGCTACGGGCATCGACAGCAGAGATGAGGGGTTTCCCTTCCCCCCAACCAGCCGCGAATCGTTTCAACAGGCCCTAAAAATCAAAGCCGTCGCCGGGGGGATAGGCTACGCGGGCAAGGGCGAGGCCCTGCGGGGGGGCTGTCGGGGAGCGCAGGGCGCGGCGGTCTTCGGCGGCAAGCAGCGCCGGGATTGCATCGGGCGAGAGTTTGCCCTGGCCGCAGGCAACGAGCATGCCCGCGATATTGCGCACCATCTGCTTGAGGAAGCCGTCGGCGCGCAGGGTCAGCCGCAGGGCGGGCGCGTGGGGCGGCAGGAAGGGAGACGCCGGCAGCGGGTCCATACGGGCTTCGAGCAGGGTTCGCACGTCGCTTTCCGTATCCGTGCCGACATTGCGGAAGGTGGCGAAGCTGTGACGCCCCGACAGACGCGTCAGCGCCGCGTTGACGGCATCGAGCGCAAGGGGGCCGCAGGGCCAGACAAAGGGGACGAGTCGCGGCGGCGTGAAAGCGCGATCCTGCCAGAAGTCATAGACATAGGTCTTGTGCAACGCGCTGATGCGGGCGTGAAAATCGGGGCGCGCCGCATGGGCCGCCAGCACGCGGACATCGGGGGGAAGCAGGGCGTTGAGGCTGTGCCGCCAGCGTCGCCCGGCGGCATCGCAACCATCGGGGCCCACGGGATCGCCCTGCGGCGGAAAACGCCCGTCGGGCACGTCTCCGTGCACGACCTGCCCGTGGGCATGCACGCCCGCATCGGTACGGCCGGAACCGTGCAGACGAACATGAAAGCCGGAAATGCGGGATACGGCGGATTCAAGAACGCCCTGCACCGTGGGAGGGGCGCAGGGCGTTTCCTGAATCTGCCAGCCGCTGAAGCGGGTTCCCTGATAGGCGAGCAGGAGAGCGAGGCGCATCAGTCCGCCGACTTCATGCGGGAAATAAGCTCGGAAAATTCGGCGGTCTTCTGAGGATTGGTATAGGTCAGAATTTCACCGGCCTGCTTGGGCGGCATCCCGGAAAGAATGCGGATGGCGATACGGTCGTCCATGTTTTCCAGCGCCTTGGCGGCAATTTTCGGCTTCATGTTGGAATACATGAGGATAAGCGAACGCATCTTCTTGTCTTCCAGCGCGCGGGCTTCGCGGATGAGGTCCTGCATGCGGTGTTCCGCGCCCTGCATATCCTTGAGACGCTGATCCATCTGCTCGCGAAGCAGAAGCATGTCCTGCTGCTGGCGGGCCAGTTCCTGCGCCTTGGTATTGGGATTTTCCTGATCGGTCGGCGGCTGCACATTGGGGGCCGGAATGGGGACGGCGTTGCTGCCGGTCGCGGGCAGCGCGGGCAGGGAACCGAAAGCGCCGGTGTCGCCGCGCGGCGGCAGGGGGGCGTCGGCGGCAACGCCGCTGGGCACGTTGCCGAGGACATTGGCTTCATAGCCGTAGGGCATCTGCTGCGCGGCCGGGCTGAAGGAATTGGCGGGCGCGGGCTGCACGTTGGGAACGGGCATGGTGGTTGCGGCCGCGTTGGCTACGCGGGCGCTGCCGAGAAACGGAATGGGCAGTTCCCGAAGGGACAGGACGTCGAACCAGTCGTCGCGATCGGCGGGCGCGTGTTCCTCGGCGGCCAGCAGCTGCGGCGCGTCGGCGGACGGCGCCGCCGCGGGCGCGGACGCGGACGCAAGACCGGGCATGACGGCAAAGGCGCTTGTTACGGCGGGCGCGTCAAGCTCCGGTACGGGCAGGTTATCCAGAGAAACGTCCGTGTCCGCAGCGGCGGACAGATGTTCCGACAATTGGGGGAGTTCGGGAACGGCCACGGCGGACGCCTCGGCCGTCACGGCGGCAGGAGCGGACGCGGATTGTCCGGGAGTCGTCGGCAAAATGACGGGCGACGCCTGACGCGGCGTCAAATCTTCGCCGCCCAGCCAGCCGGGCAGGGGAACGCCCGCCACGAGAAGACCCAGAAGAGAAATCTTGACGGCGCAAATAGCGCCCAGTACCTTGATAAGACTAGAAATTCGGGGCCTTGTAGCGGAGTGTTGCGATTTCGTCATTGAAGCGCTGCTCCTTGAGACGCTCATCCAGCAGATACTGCCGGTATTTGCGCTCCTTAAGCTTTTCCAACAATTTTTTGTCCATGGACCGGGCCGCCAAAATCTTGCGCATTTCATCGCGGGTCGCCCGAAGGTTCCGAACGCGCGCGGTGGTTGTTTCCACATCGGCGCGCAGCCCCTTGATAAAGCTTTCCAGCAGCCAGCGTTCCCCCGCATTGTCGATGACCTGCCCGTAAAGACGCGCTTCCTGCGTCTTCAATTCCGTGGACAGGGCCTCCAGCCGGGCCTTGGCTTCACGATATTGCCGTTGCACCAGTGCAAAACGGTTCTTGGCTTCTTCTTCCAGTTGTTCCCGGTAGTCAAGAACCTTTTGCAGGGAGAAACGAAACGGCATGGGGAAAGCCTTTTTTTGACGGTCGTGCATCCACGGCATACCGTGGTCGCACAAGTCAAAGCAAATTCAATGCCAAACATTTTTTTGACAAGAATACGTTCCCCGAATACTTCGTTGCAGGAATCGTAGGGGGTTTTATCTTTGCAAAAGACAAAACGCGAGGCGGCGCTGGTCGCCGCCTCGCGTTTTCTCCTTTTTCAAAGGTGAAACGCTCCAGAGCAATTTCAGTTTGAAACGCTGCGCATTTCAAACCATACGGCCTGTCGTTT
>CAJMRA010000328.1 GCA_905215675.1 uncultured bacterium
GAGGCGAGTGGCTATTCATGTGTAATCGTGGAGGCGCCTCCCCCTTAGACAAACTACACGTACCGACCTTCCCCCCGGAAGAACGATTTAGTGTTAACACGCCCCAGAGCAATTTCCGTTTGAATGCTGTGCGTTTCAAACGGAAATTGCTCTAATGATGAGTCCTGATCTTGGAACGCCCTATGCCTTCTCGATGTGCATTTCCGAAAGAATGCGGCGCGCGGCTTCGGTCGGATCGTCGGCTCGGGTAATGGGACGCCCCACGACCAGATAGTCCGCTCCCGCCCGGATGGCCCTGGCCGGGGTCATGACGCGCCGCTGATCGTCCTGCGCGCTGCCTTCGGGGCGGATGCCCGGGCACAGACAGGACAGCGAGGGCGCGGCGGCCTTGATGTCGGCGACTTCCTGCGCGGAGCAGACGATGCCGTCGAGCCCCCAGCGCGCGGCGTCCCGCGCAAGCTCCAGGGCAAAGGCCGAAGGCGCGGCGCTGATGCCGGGCATTTCGCCGGGGCCGAAGCTGGTCAGCACGGTCACGCCGAAGAGCAGGGGGGCGGACTGTCCGGCGTTGCGCAGACTGTCGGCGGCTTCGCGTGCCGCTTCGCACATGCGCCGTCCGCCCTGCGTGTGAAGGGTGATCAGATCGGCGCCGCCGCGGGCCGCGGCGCGGACGGCCTGCGCGACGGTATTGGGAATGTCGTAGAATTTCATGTCGAGAAAGACATGAAAGCCCATGTCTTTCAGGGCGGCCAGCACGGAAGGGCCGCCGAGCGTGAAGAGTTCCATGCCCGCCTTGACCCAGGGCACAACGCCGCGCAGGCGCGCGGCCATGTTCAGTGCGGCGTCTTTTTCGGGCAGATCAAGAGCGACGACAAGTTGAGGCGCGGTCGTCATGCGAAGTCCTCCAGCAGGGCGCGCAGCATCTGCGCGTGGCAGTGCGGCGCAAGGGTGGCGGCCTTGTACGCGGCACGCAGTCGCGCATAGGCGTCTTCCAGATGATCGTTGACAATCAGGGCGTCGTACCAGGCGGCTTCCTTCAGTTCGTCATGGGCGTTGGCCAGACGGCGCCGAATGGTTTCCTCGCTGTCGAGACCGCGGCTATGCAGGCGTCGCCGCAGTTCCTCAAGGCTGGGAGGAAGAATGAAGGCGAAAAAGGCTTCGGGCAGACTGTTCTTGACCTGTCGCGCGCCCTGCACGTCGATATCGAAAAGGACGTCCTTGCCCTGGCGGAGCATCTCGCGCACGGGCGCAAGCGGCGTGCCGTAGAAGTTGCCGTGAACCTCGGCCCATTCCGCAAAATAGTGTTCGTCCTTCAGTTGCCGGAAGCGTTCCCGCGAAAGGAAGTGATAGTCCCTGCCGTCCACCTCGCCGTCGCGCGGGGCGCGAGTGGTACAGGAAATGGAGTAGCAGAGCCGGGGAAATTCCTCGCGCAGCATCTTGACGAGCGTCGTCTTTCCCGTACCCGAAGGGGCGCTGAGTACCAGAGCGATACCTTGCCGTTCCATTAGTCTCCCTCCTCCTGTGCAAAACGCTGGCTGATGGTTTCCGGCTGAATGGCGGAAAGTATGACGTGATTGGAGTCCGTCACCAGAATGGAACGGGTCTTGCGCCCCTGTGTGGCGTCGATGAGCCGTCCTTCGGCGCGCGCGTCCTCGCGCAGGCGCTTCATGGGCAGCGACGCGGGCGCGACGATGCTCACGACGCGGTTTGCCGGCACGAAGTTTCCGAAGCCGATATTGACGAGGCGTTCACGCGGCATGACTTATTCCAGATTCTGTACCTGCTCGCGGCATTTTTCCAGTTCGTTCTTGAAGTCCACCACCAGACGCGAAAGCTGCACGTCAGGCAGCTTGTTGCCGCAGGTGTTGATCTCGCGGAAGCATTCCTGCAACGTGAAATCAAGGCGTCGTCCGGCGTCCCTTCCGGCTTCCAGCAGTTCGCGCAGGCGTTCCAGATGGGTGTCCAGCCGGGTCAGCTCCTCGCTGACGTCCAGTCTGTCCGCCAGCAGGGTTATTTCCTGAAGGAAGCGTCCCTCTTCCGGCTCCTGTCCCACGGCGGCCAGCGCTTCCGCGAGGCGCTCCCGCAGGGCCTGGGCGCGTTCCTCCTTGATTTCCGGCGCGCGTTCGGCAATGACCTCGCGCCATTCCTGCATGCGCAGGATGCGTGAGTGCATGTCGGTGGCCAGCGCCTTGCCTTCGCGGGCGCGGGCGTCGTTCCAGTCTTCCAGGGCGATGGTCAGGCCTTCCTCGAGCCGCAGGGCAAGGTCCTCGTCCGCGTCGTTGTCGGCGTCGCTCCAGAGGGCGGGCAGCTGGAGAAAGACGTTGTAGTCGGGCGTGAAGCTGTCGCCGCGTCGTTCGGCCAGGGCGCGCAGCGCGTCGAGCATGGCCCCCGCCTGCGCGGCGTCGAAATACTGGCCGGGGGCCGCGGTTTCGGCATAGTGCAGGGTCAGGCTTATGTCCACGCGTCCCCGGGAGGCAAAGCCGCGCACGACTTTTTCAAGCCGCGTTTCAAGGCTGCGCACGGCGGCGGGCAGACGCCACTTGATATCCAGATGCCGTCCGTTGACGCTTTTGATTTCCCATAATTGGGTGAGACCCCCCGATTCGGCGACGCAACGTCCGAACCCCGTCATGCTGCGAAGCATAGGCTGCCTTCCTTTTTTTGAATGCCGGAAGGATAGGTCAAGGCTTGCGGGAAAGCAAGTCGCCCCCCGCCGGGAACAAC
>CAJMRA010000329.1 GCA_905215675.1 uncultured bacterium
CTTGTGCGCTAGCCAAGGGGGTTTCCTTCCCCCCAGAAGAACGATTTCCACGCCCTACAGCAGGCCGTGCAGCGGCCCTCCCGGAGCGGCCAGCGCGTCCACGCGGCGTTCCACGTCGGGGTCCTCCTCCAGCGCCGGAGCGTGGAAGGGCTTGACGCGCGCGTCAATGAGCAACGGCGCTTCGCAAGCCCAGTGCCGGGCGCGGGTAACGGCGTGCGCGCCGTACACATCCGCCGCGGGATCCGAACGGGTGAACGTCACCCAGAGGAAATTGTCAAAACTCGCCGCCGCAAAGGCGGCGTCGTCAACCACCACGGCCAGCGGGAAGGCCTCGCGGGCTTCCCATGCGCCGACGGCCCGCGCCAGCTCCTCCATGCGGGGATCGCTCTCGCCGCGCGCGCTCCCGTTGCGCGGGCCGCGCAGCACGACGATACCGGGCGCGACCACCCGCACATCCTCGAAGCCGTCGGGCAGGGGCGGCAGCGCGCCGGGCTCCGTACCCAGACGACGGCGGGCATCGCCCGCGACCGCCCAGACCAGCTTGGAGCCCTCATGCAGCCCAAGCCCCGTATAATCAAGGGTGTCCGTGGTGCCGTGGGTAAAGAAATGCAGATCGCGCGCAAAGTCCGTGCGTTCCAGCACGTGCCGGAAAAAGGCGGGCACGTCGCGCGCGCGCAGACCGGGCGCATCCTCGTGGGCGGCGATGATGACGTACTTGGCAAGCGCCGTCTGCGTGGTTCCCAGCAGATGCAGGGCCGCCGTCAGCACCTCGCGCGGCCGCCGCTCCGCCTCATAGGGCGTGTAGCGCTCGCTTCCCAGCGCCAGCAGCAGCGGATGCACGCCCGCGGCATCCACGGCATGCACTTCCCGCACGCCGGCAAAGACCTGCGGCACCATGCAGCCCGTCAGCTCATGGATGAAATCGCCGAAAACCGTATCTTCCTGCGGCGGCCGTCCCACCGCCGTAAAGGGCCATATGGCGTCGGCCCGATGGCGCACGCCCTCCACCTTCAGCACCGGGAAATCATGGGCAAGGCTGTAATAGCCCACATGATCCCCGAACGGCCCCTCCGGCTTCGGCTCCGGCAGGATATGCCCCCACAGGCAGAAATCCGCCTCCGCCGCCACGGGCAGTTCAAAGCCCGGCACGGACGCCATGGCCACGCGCCGCCCGCCCAGCAGCCCGGCAAAACGCAGTTCCGACAGGCCCTCCGGCAGCGGCATGACGGCGGAAACCGTCAGCGACGGCGGCCCGCCCACAAAAATCATCACCGGCAGCGGCCTGCCCAGTTCCAGCGCCGCCGCATGGTGCACGCCGATACCCCGGTGTATCTGATAATGTACGCCCACCTCGTCCGGCGCATAGGCGTTGCCGCCCAGCTGCACCCGGTACATGCCCAGGTTGGAGGCGTTCAGTCCCGGACGGCGCGGGTCTTCCGTATAGACCAGCGGCAGGGTGATGAACGGCCCGCCGTCCTCCGGCCAGCAGACCAGCCGGGGCAGATCCGCCACCGAACAGGCATGCTCCAGCACCGGCGCATGGCTCGTCCGGCGCGGCTGCATGTGCGTCAGCGCGGGCAGCAGGCCCAGCGATCGCAGCGGATGCCGCAGCGCGTCCGCCGGGTCCGCCCCGGCCGCAAGCACGCCCTCCACCGCCCGGAGCGCGTCCCGAAAAATGAAATGCAGCCGCTCCCGCGTGCCGAACAGATTGCACAGCATCGGAAACGACGATCCCCGGACCCGCGTAAACAGCAACGCGGGCGCGCCCGCCCGGAACGCCCGCCGCTGTATGGATGCCAGCTCCAGATGCGCGTCCACCTCCGCGTCGATGCGCCGCAACATGCCGTTGCGTTCCAGATCATCCACGCACTGTCGCAAGGTCGTATAGCCCATACCTGTCTCGCTGTTCGGTTTTGTTGTTTCGCACAGACGCCCCGCCGCGCCGGTCGCCGCGTCCTTTTCCCGTTCGTTCCGTCGAAAACATGGAAAAAGGCGGACGGGAAAAGCGCTTCCGGGCGACAAACGCCGCAAAAAAACGCGCCGGGAGAACCCAACGCGCGCTCAATCACCGCTCGACAGGCAGAAGAGGCCGCTTGCCGTCAAGATAATCGCGGAAATCGCGGATAATATCGGCGTGATCAAAGGCCAGGGAGGCAGGAATCGCGTCGAGGGGATAGAAGGCCGCGGAATCCGCATCATCCCCGCCCACAGGCTCGGCATCGCCGTCCACGCTGCCCACGAAAACAACGGACAGGGTATGAAAACGGGGATCGCGGTCGGGGCGGGAATACACGCCCAGCACGCCCAGCAGCCGCACGTCGAGGCCGGTTTCCTCGCGCATTTCCCGACGGGCCGCCTGTTCCGCCTGTTCGCCCTCGTCAATGAATCCCCCGGGCAGCGCGTAGCCCAGCGGCGGATTGACCCGCCGGATCAGCACGATACCCCGCGCGGGATCATGAATGATCACATCCGTGGTGGGCGAAGGATTGGCAAACTGAGGAAAGCCCCTGCCGCAATGAGGACAGATAATCGTCTTTTCCATGCGTCGCATGGTACCCCGGGACGGTTTCCGCCGCAAGAGATGCCCGGCGGCCCTGTGCGGAACGTCACAACATGTCGGGGGGAAGGGGAATGTTGGGGGGAAGGGGAACCCCTCTGCTAGCGCGAGAGGGCCCAGCCTTTCCGCAGCGAAGCGAGGAAAGGCGTTCCCG
>CAJMRA010000330.1 GCA_905215675.1 uncultured bacterium
GGCGGCACGTCATGATTATGGAAACCGCCGGGCATCGTTCTTTTGGGGGTGCTGAAATGTTTTTCCTTTTTCGGGCGGCGCTGTGTGCGCTTCAACGCATGCGGGCGGTCCTTCCGAGTAATTTTCCTTTTTTACGTCACATTTCATAGGCAAAACGCTTTTGTTTCCGCCCGTCTGTCGATTGCTTGCGGCAGGCGGGTTTTTTGGTTGTTGGTTTGGTGTTGAGATGAATGTTTGTGTATGGATAAAGTTTACATAACTTTGATTATGACTTTTATTTTTCGGTACGGCAACAGAGGTTGCGCGTACTTCATCGGCATCATTAAATTTTTGTGCATCCGTCCCCTTCCACGCGACTCCGCCCGCCCGCTCCGGGAATGACCGCAATCTGCGCGGGAATCCGCTCCCGCAATGCCGGCACATGAGAAATGATACCGATGAGCGTCCCCTCCCGCCGCAAACGGGACAGCACGGACAAGGCCGCGTCAAGCGCGTCTTCATCCAGCGTGCCGAAACCTTCGTCAAGGAAAAGCGACTCGATCCTGATGGAATGGCCGGTCATGCGGGAAAGCCCCAGCGCCAGCGCCAGACTTACCAGAAAGGATTCTCCCCCGGAAAGATTGCGCGCGGACCGGCATTCGCCCGCCTGATAATTGTCCATGACCAGAAATTCCAGATGGCGTGTCGGGTCCGCCAGAAGAACATATCGATCGGACAGGTCCTGTAAACGGCGGTTGGCATGCCGCAACAGGCGTTCAAAGGTCAGCCCCTGAACAAATTTGCGGTAGGTCTTGCCTTCTGCGGCCCCGATAAGGGCGTCCAGTTCCTGCCAGCGCCGCAGGGCGGCTTCCCCCTCCTCCATTTGCGCCAGCACGGCCTTTTGCTGTTCCCGCTGCCGCTCGGCCGCGTGCAACGTCTGGCGGCAGGCGCCCATGCGCTGCTGCACCAGGCGCAATTCTTCCGCCACGCCCTCAGCCTGCAAACGCAAGGCAGGCGTGTCCAGCGGCGTCTCCCGGCGTTCTTCCAGAGAA
The DNA here is from genome assembly GCA_905215675.1 of uncultured bacterium. Lineage (GTDB taxonomy): Bacteria > Desulfobacterota > Desulfovibrionia > Desulfovibrionales > Desulfovibrionaceae > Desulfovibrio. Next base: position 1,032 of record CAJMRA010000330.1, read on the forward strand.
CGCAAACCGGCCCGCGTCTGCTCCTGTCCGAGGCGCAGCGCGCCTTCCCGCATCCGCACGGCGTCGATACGGTTTTCCCAGTCGCGGCGCTCCGCGTCGTCCAGCATGGCTTCCCGCACATCCTGTTCCCGCGCGAAATGCCGGGACAGCAGGCAGCGTTGCAGCGCCTCTTCCGCCGCGCGGCAGGCAAGGCGACCTTCCTGCACGGCATTCCGGCGCGCCGCCAGACTCTCTTCCGCCACAAGACGCCGCTGCTCCGCCGTCGTCAAAGCCCGGCGGGCGTCCTCCAGACGGCGATCGCCCTCCGTCAGGGCGCTTTGCAGGCGTTGTTCTTCCTGTTCGGGATCGGCCCCGACGCCCAGCGCCGCCCGCTCCTCCTGCCGACGGCGCAACACGTCCTCCGCCTCCCGCAAGGCCCCGGCATGCCGTCGGCACTCCTCCCGGGCCTGTGCCAGAGCTTCGGTCGCATGGATTTTTTTCTGTACCAGCAGCACGCTTTCCTGATGCAGCGTTTCCTGCCGCCGCACCGCCTCCAGACGATACTGCGCGCGCTGTTCCAGCTGCCGCAGCTCTTCCGGCAGATGATCCGGGACAACATCCGAGCGGATGCCGTAACGCAGGAATGCGGCGGCGCACTCCCGCCGCGCCTCCTGCAGGGCGCTCCAGCGTTCGCCCTGTTCCCGGGCGCGACGCTGCTCCTCGTTACGGGCCGCCCGCAGGGCGAATTCCGCCGTTTTTTCGGCCAGCACGGCCTGCGCGCAGGCGTCGTCGGCCTGCCGCAGCGCTCCGTCCGCCGCGCGGATCAGCTCCGCCGTGCGGCGGAACTCCTGCAGGATCGCCTGACAGTGCCGCTGCCGCTGACGACACTGCTCCGCTTGCGCCCGAACGCTCTCCACGGCGTCATCCATCGGCAGGGGCGCGTCCGCCGCAGCCTGCCGCAGCGCGCCGATCCGCTCCCGCAGGACTTCTTCCCGCCGACGACCCTCCGCAATTTCCGACGCGGCCTGCCGCGACTGTTCCTCCATCCGGGCCAGCTGCGTTTGCGCGGCAAGAAGGCTTTCCCTCCCCTCCCGCACCAGCGATTCCTGCGCCTTCAGACGTTGCAGGGCATCATCCGGCGTTGCCGTCACCCCCGCGGCATACGGATGTTCCAGCGCGCCGCACAAGGGACAGGGGCTGCCGTCATGCAAATGACGCCGCGCCTCTTCATACGCGCTGATGGCCCGCTGCTGCATGTAGAGTTCCTTGAGCAGTCCCTCTTCCCGCTCCAGCGCCCCGAGGCGTTCCGCCTCCCGTTCCAGCGTGTCCTTCTGTCGCTCATGGCCCGTCAGCAGCGCCTGAAGGGACTGCTCGCGTTCCGTCCGCGCCTCCGTGGCGGCGCGCAGTTCCTCCTGCGTTCTCCCCAGCTCTTCCAGCCGCTGCGCGCGCTCCGCCAGCCGACGCTCTTCCGCCTGCCAGTCCTCAGCGTTCTTTCCTTCAAGTAATACTTGAATTTTTTGCTCCAGCGCCTCCCGCTGCCGTCGTTCTTCCGCCCGGCGGCGCTCCGTCTCCTCCCGCAGCTTCCGGCTTTGCGCCGCGTCCTGTTCCGCCGTGCGCACGCCATGCCCGGCCTCGTCCGCTCCGGCGCGGGCTTCCCGCCACTGAGCCCCGCGCTCCGTCACGCCGTCGCATGCGCGAC
>CAJMRA010000331.1 GCA_905215675.1 uncultured bacterium
GCGGTTTTTCCGGCTCGCTTCGGGCCGGGCGGCGCTGTGCTGCCGCCTCGCGTTTTCACCTTTTTCAAAGGTGAAACGCTCTAGTTTTTTTTCCTCCTGAAAAATGCGCTCCAGCGCCGCCGCGTCCAGCGGCGTCAGATTGAAGCGCATTCCCGCCTCATCCAGCAGGGCGGAGAGGGATTTTTCAGGATGCGCGGCCCGTTCTTCCGCAATGTAGGCGGCCGCGCGCCGGACAAGTTCATTTCGGGATACCAGATTTTCGGCCATGAGGGTTTTCTCCTTCATTTTCGTTCCCCAAGGGTAGGCGAAGCGCCTTTTTTTGGCAATCGCTGCCGCAGACGCAAAGGACTCTTCAAGGAACACGTATGGATTCCTGGTTGACAGCCGTTATTCTCAGCATCGTGGAAGGCCTGACGGAATTTCTGCCCGTTTCCTCGTCGGGACACCTCATTCTTGCGGGCGACCTGCTCGGCTTTTCAGGAGAAAAGGCCGCCACCTTTCAGGTCGTCATTCAGCTCGGGGCCATCATGGCCGTCGTCGTTCTCTACTGGGGACGCTTCTGGGGCCTGCTCAAGCCGACGCCCGGCGCGGCCTTCTCCGGCCTGCGGGGTATCGGTCTGCTGCTGCTGACCTCCCTGCCGGCCTGCGTTCTGGGCCTGCTGCTGCATTCCGCTATCAAGCATCTGTTCACCCCCCTTTCCGTCCTGTGCGCGCTGGCCACGGGGGCCGTCATCATGATCGTGGTGGAAAAACTCCCCCGCAGGACGGAGCGCTATGCCACCCTCGACGAAATGACGCCCCGGCTGGCGCTCGGCATCGGCTGCTTCCAGTGCCTTGCCCTGTGGCCCGGCTTCTCGCGCTCCGCCTCCACCATCATGGGAGGCATGCTGCTGGGCGCGAAGCGCTCGCTGGCCGCCGAATATTCCTTTATTGCCGCCGTGCCCATCATGATTGCCGCAACGGGCTACGATCTGCTGAAAAGCTGGCATCTGCTCAGCACGGCGGACGTGCCGTTCTTTGCCATCGGCATGATCGGTTCCTTCCTTTCGGCGCTGGTGGCCATCAAGGTCTTCATCGCCCTTGTCAGCCGTATGACGCTGATTCCCTTTGCGGTCTACCGGCTCATTCTCGCGCCGCTGGTGTATTTTTTCATGGTGAACTAAAAAAATGCTTGCCAAGCGGCGCGGCGTTCGCTATAAACCTCCCTGTCGCTGTTGAGCGATATACGGCAAGGTAGCTCAGTTGGTCAGAGCATGCGGTTCATACCCGCAGTGTCGGGGGTTCAAATCCCTCCCTTGCTACCAGAAAGCATCCCCCGAAACCCGCAAGGGTTCCGGGGGTTTTTCGTCGGCCGCGCACTACGAAAAAACGGATTTTTGCATTTTCCGCTTGACGAAGCATGATTTTCCGCGTACATCTCTCTTTCGTTGCCGAGAGCAACATCCCATGGCAAGGTAGCTCAGTTGGTCAGAGCATGCGGTTCATACCCGCAGTGTCGGGGGTTCAAATCCCTCCCTTGCTACCAGAAAAAATATCCCCCGAAGCCCAAGGGCTCCGGGGGTTTCTTTTTAGAGCGTTGTATCTTTTTCAAAGATAAATGCGAGACGGCGGCACAGCTCAAACGGAAAAACAGCGCTTTTCCGCGAAACGACACCGTAACATGCTTAGACGTGAAGCAGCACGGACAGGGGAATATCCCCGAGTATGGCCCGGCCGCCCAGCGAATCCAGCTCCATGAGAACGCAGCCGCCAACCACGGATGCGCCGCACAGCTCCGTCAGTTGCTGCATGGCCTTGAACGTGCCGCCCGTGGCCAGCACATCGTCCACGACAAGGACGCGATCTTCCGGCGAAAGGGCGTCCTTGTGCATACTGAGCCGGTTCGAGCCGTATTCCAGATCATAGGCGACCGTATGACAGGCGCAGGGCAGCTTGCCGGGTTTGCGGACGGGAACGAATCCCACGCCCAGAAGATACGCCAGCGGCGCGGCAAAAAGAAAGCCGCGCGCCTCCGGGGCGATGATTTTTGTGGGCGCAAGCGGCAGGACGGCCTCGTACATTTGCCGCACGGCCAGGGCAAAGGCCGCTCCGTCGGCCAGCAGGGGCGTCACGTCATAAAAGAGGATGCCCGGTCTGGGGGTGTCGGGAACCGTACGAATAAAGTCGCGAAGATTCATGAAATTTTTTTCTCCTTACTGAGACATGACGCCCGCGCGGCGCTTTCCGCGCCGTCAGTTACTGTTTTTCCTGCCGGGGAGAACCGGAAAGTCCTTCTCCGGGCCGGAGTATCCGGGTCATGGTGGCGACCATGCCCGCCACATCGCCCACGTTGGCCGGAATGATGGTCGTGGTGCCGTTCTTGGCCAGCGCGCCGAACTTTTCCACATAGGCCTCGGCAAGGCGCAGCTGCGCGGCCGCTATGCCGCCGTCCGATCCGAGCTGCCGGGCCAGCAGGTCCAGACCTTCCGCCGTGGCCTGGGCCACGGCGCGAATCTGCGCCGCTTCGCCCTCGGCCATGTTGATCATGGCCTGCTTCCGGCCTTCGGACTCGGCAATGGCCGCCGCCTTTGCGCCTTCGGCCAGATTGATCTGGGACTGCTTTTCGCCCTCGGACTGCGCAATGGCCGCGCGCTTTTCGCGTTCGGCGCGCATCTGCTTTTCCATGGCCTGCATGACGCTGTTGGGCGGGGTGATGTCCCGG
>CAJMRA010000332.1 GCA_905215675.1 uncultured bacterium
GCGGTTTTTCCGGCTCGCTTCGGGCCGGGCGGCGCTGTGCTGCCGCCTCGCGTTTCACCTTTTTCAAAGGTGAAACGCTCTATGGCGCCGTATGCAAAATTTTCTTCATACGTTCATGTGACCGCACGGCGTTGCGCCGCGCGGGACAGCCCCGGAGCAACCGGCGCTGCGCGGCGTCCCCGCGCGGCAAAGCGCCATGCATCTTTCCCGCAAAAGCCGAACGTCGTCTTGTTTTTTTCGGCCGATACGTCTATGCTCCATAAGCTTATGAAAACGTCTTGTAACAGAGGCTTCCCGGGACGCGCTCCCGTGCTTTTCAACAGAGGAAACAATTATGGGCAACAAAAGCAATTTCCTTATCTATCTGTCTGAATTTATCGGCACATTTGTCTTTTTGCTGTGCGGGATCGGCTGTGTCTCCGGCCTCAAGCTGGCGGGAGCCTCCTTCGGGCAGTGGGAAATCGGCATCGTCTGGGGCATCGCCGTCGCCATGGGCGTCTATGTCTGCGCGGGCGTTTCCGGGGCCCACCTGAGCCCGTCCGTCACCATAGCCCTGGCCGTTTTCGGCGATTTCGACAAGCGCAAGGTCGTTCCCTACATCGTCGCCCAGATGCTGGCCGGATTCTGCGCCGCCGCCGTCGCCTATCTGCTCTATGCAAACCTCTTTGCCGAGGCCGTCGCCGCGGCGCAGGGCGACGCCGCCAGGCTGACCATGCTCGCCGGCGCGTTCTGCACCTTTCCGCATCCCTCCATCACTTTCGGGCAGGCGTTCCTTGTGGAAATGGTCATCACCGCCGTGCTCATGTGCCTGATCATGGCGCTCACGGATTCCGGAAACGCCGCCCCGGGAAGCAATCTCGGCGGCCTGCTCATCGGTCTTCTGGTGGCGCTCATCGGGGCCTGCTTCGGTCCGCTGACCGGCTTCGCCATGAATGCCGCGCGCGATTTCGGCCCGCGTCTCTTTGCGACCCTGGCCGGATGGGGCAGCGACGCCATGACCGGCTACGCCGTCAACAGCCACCTTTCCCTGCCCTACTTTCTTGTGCCCCTCATTGCGCCCGTCATCGGCGCCTGCATCGGCGCCGCCGTCTACAAGCATGTCATCGCCGCGGCCCTTTCCCGCCAACAATCCTAGATGCGCCCCCGGCGCAGGAGTCGTCGCATGAGCCAGAAGAAATACATCGTCGCCCTCGATCAGGGTACCACCAGCTCCCGCACCGTCGTTCTTGACAAGGACGTGAACATCGTCACCGTCGCGCAGCGCGAATTCCCCCAGATATATCCCAAACCGGGCTGGGTGGAGCATGATCCCATGCAGATCTGGGCCAGCCAGAGTTCCACGCTGGCGGAAGCGCTGGCGGGCTGCGGCATCACCTCCGAGGAAATTGCGGCCATCGGCATCACGAACCAGCGCGAAACCACCATCGTCTGGGAACGCGAAACCGGCAAGCCCGTCTACAACGCCATTGTCTGGCAGTGCCGCCGCACGGCGGAAATCTGCGACGAGCTGAAAAAAATCGCCGGTTTTGAAGAATACGTCAAACAGAATACGGGCCTGCTGCTCGACCCCTACTTCTCCGGTACCAAGATCAAGTGGATTCTGGACAACGTGGAGGGCGCGCGCAAACGGGCCGAGGAAGGCGAACTGGTCTTCGGCACCGTGGATACCTGGCTCATCTGGAACATGACCCAGGGGCGCGTGCACGTCACCGACTACACCAACGCCTCGCGCACCATGCTCTTTAATATCCACAAGCTGGAGTGGGACGAATATATTCTCAAGACGCTGGACATTCCCCGCGCCATGCTGCCCGAAGTCCAGCCCTCGTCCTATATCTACGGACAGGCCAACATCGGCGGCCGGGGCGGCACGCGCATTCCCATTGCGGGCATCGCCGGGGACCAGCAGGCCGCCCTTTTCGGGCACCTGTGCGTCGAAAACGGCATGGCCAAGAACACCTACGGCACGGGCTGCTTCATGCTCATGAACACGGGCAAGACGGCCGTGCAGTCCCGGAACGGCCTGATCACGACCCTGGCCTGCGGCCCCAGGGGCGAAGCCGGCTACGCGCTGGAAGGTTCCATCTTCGTGGCCGGTTCCGCGGTGCAGTGGCTCCGCGACGAACTCAAGCTCGTGAGCGACGCCCGGGACACGGAATATTTCGCCACCAAGGCGGAAACATCCAACGACGTCTACGTCATCCCGGCCTTTACCGGCCTCGGCGCGCCCTACTGGGACCCCTATGCCCGCGGGGCCATCGTCGGCCTGACCCGCGGCACCAACGCCAGCCAGATCATCCGCGCCACGCTGGAATCCATCGCCTACCAGAGCAAGGATGTGCTTGAGGCCATGCAGGCCGACTCCGGCATCCGGCTCCAGTCCCTGCGCGTTGACGGCGGCGCCTGCGCCAACAACTTCCTTATGCAGTTCCAGTCCGATATTCTCGGCGTCAATGTGGAACGTCCCATGACGCTCGAGGTGACGGCGCTCGGCGCGTCCTTCCTCGCCGGTCTGGCCGTGGGCTTCTGGCACAGCCTCGACGACGTGCGCAACCGCCTGACCATTGAACGTTTCTTCCAGCCCTCTTCGGACAAGGAAAAACAGGTGCAGCGCTATAAGGGGTGGCAGAAGGCCGTGTCCCGCGCGCTGCACTGGATTGATGTGAAATAGCGTGTTTTGTGACAAC
>CAJMRA010000333.1 GCA_905215675.1 uncultured bacterium
CAACTTACCGAACGGGAAAAGGGTGAACAACCTATCGGAACACAACATCTAGAGCAATTTCAGTTTGAAATGCCGGCGCGCCAGAGGGCGCGGCCCCAGACCGCCTGCCCCAGCGAAAGGCCGCCGTCGCCGGGCGGAAGCTCCTGCTGCACGAGCGGCGTCAGGCCGCAGGCGCGCAGACATTGCGGCAGACGGCGGGCCAGCAGGCTGTTGTTGAGCACGCCGCCGGAAAGGCCGACGACGGAGATTCCCCGTTCGCGGGCCGCGCGGGCGGCCATGCAGGCAAAACCGCGGGCAAGCAGCTCATGAAAGCGCCATGCGGCAAACGCCGTGTCCCGCCGGGCATCCGCGCGCACGCGCCGGAAAATCTCGTCCACGGAAAGTTCCGCCAATCCCGAGGAAGCGCGCGCCGACAGCCCCTCCGGCTCGTCCGGGGGCGCGGCCTCCGCCCGGCGGCAGTCCTCCTCATGCCCCTGCCGCCAGCGAAGGGCATGCCGTTCCAGACGCAGGGCGGCCTGCCCTTCGTAGGTAATGCGGCCGCACAAACCCAGCTCGGCGGACACGGCGTCGAACAACCGGCCGCAGCTGGAGGTCGGCGGACACTGAACATTCCGCTCCAGCATTTGCGCCAGCAGGCCGACGGACGGCCGCTCTTCGGGCGGGCAGGACGGCGGCGCGCAGGCGTCGGCGTCGGCCCCGCCGTCCGCGCGCCGACGCAGGGCAAAGGCGACGCGCCACGGCGCGCGCACGGCCGCGTCGCCGCCGGGCAGCGGAAAGGGCGACAGACGCCCCAGCCGTTCCCAGCGCGGTACGGACAAATCCATGTACAGCAGTTCTCCGCCCCAGATGCTTCCGTCATCGCCGAGCCCCGTCCCGTCAAGACACAGGGCCAGCGCCGGGGAGAAATGCCCGTTTTCCGCCAGTACGGCGGCGGCATGGGCCGCGTGATGCTGCAAGCGCCAGAGGGGCACGCCCTCGCGGGCGGCCCGGTCCTCCGCATAGCGCGTGGACAGGAAATCGGGATGCAGATCGCAGACCAGCGCCTGCGGGCGCGCCTCAAGCAGACGTTCGAGATGGACGGCGCATTCCTCGTAAAACGCCAGTACGGCGGGATTTTCCAGATCGCCGATATGCTGGCCCACAAAAGCCTCGTTGCCGCGCGTCAGGCAGATGGTCGCCTTGAGTTCCCCGCCGCAGCCCAGAATGGGCGGCGTTTCGGCATCCCGGAGAAACACGGGACGGGGAACGTAGCCGCGCGCGCGGCGATAGAAAAAGGGTGTCGCGCCGTGCGCCGACGCTTCCTTTGCCGCATCGTGCGGCGTCACGCCCGCAACGCTGTCGTCCACCCGCACGAGAATGTCGCGATCATGCAGCAGCCAGGCGTCCGCCATGCCCGCAAGACGCCGCAGGGCCTCCCGATTGCCGAGGCACAGCGGCTCGCCCCCGGCATTGGCCGAGGTCATGACGAGCACGGGCGCGGGTTCGCCGCAAAGACGCGCCAGTTCCCGAAACAGCATGACATGCAGGGGCGTATAGGGGAGCATGAAGCCCAGCGTATCCACATCCGGGGCCACGTTGTCCGCCACCCCGGCGGCGGTCCCGTCCGGGCGGCGCGGGCACAGGACAATGGGTTTTTCGGGCGACAGGAGCAGCGCCTCGTGATCCGGCGTCAGGGCGCAGCAGCGGCGCACGTCGTCCAGCGACGCGGCCATGAGGGCAAAGGCCTTGTGCGGCCGGCACTTGCGTTCCCGCAGGCGCGCCACGGCCGCGGCATCGTCGGCGCGGCAGGCCAGCTGAAAGCCTCCGAGCCCCTTGAGCGCCAGCAGGCGGCCCCCGGCCAGCGCGCGGGCGGCCCGCTCCAGCGCCCGCCGCTCGCGCTCCGGCGTGCGCGGCGCGCCCGAGGCGTCCGGCGCGCTCCGCTCATCCCCGGCGGCGTCCGCAAACCAGACATGCGGTCCGCAGTGGGGACAGGCCACGGGCTGGGCATGAAAACGCCGGTTGCCGGGGTCCGCATACTCGGCGGCGCAGGCGGGACACAGCGGAAAACAGGCCATGCTGGTCGTGGCCCTGTCATAGGGGATGGAACGGGTGATGGTATAGCGCGGGCCGCAGTTGGTGCAATTGGTGAAGGGATAGGCATACCGGGGATTATGCGGATCGGCCATATCGGCAAGGCAGTCGTCGCAAATGCCCACATCGGGACTGACCAGAACGCTGTGGCCCGCGTGGCCGCTACTCGGGAAAATACGGAATTCCGCGCGCCCGTCCTCCGGCGCGGCATCCTCGCCCGCAAGTCCCGTCACCCGCGCCAGCGGCGGCAATTCGTCGCGCAGGCGCGCCTCGAAACGCGCCACGGCCGCGGCGCTCCCCTGAATGTCGATGCGCACGCCGTCGGACGTGTTGCCCACGCCGCCGCTCAGGCCCTCTTCCCGGGCAAGCCGATAGACAAAGGGGCGAAAGCCCACTCCCTGAACCTGTCCCGATACGGTCAGCAGACGGCGCGCCGTCCGATCCTTTTCCTGCATGCTTCCTCCTGCGCCGGAAACCGCTCCGGCGTTCCGTTGCGGCCGTGTCCCGACCCGCGTCATCCTAAAGCATTTTTAGTTTGAAATGCGTCGCATTTCAAACCATACGGCCTGTCGTTTCGCGGAAAAAACGCGGTTTTTCCGC
>CAJMRA010000334.1 GCA_905215675.1 uncultured bacterium
GAAACGCTGCGCGTTTCAAACCATACGGCCTGTCGTTTCGCGGAAAAAACGCGGCTTTTCCGGCTCGCTTCGGGCCGGGCGGCACAGCGCCGCCTCGTGTTTTTTCAAAGGTGAAACGCTCTAAATCCCGCCAGTATACCACTGGAGCATTTTGCCCTTGAAAAAGGAAACATGCTCTCGTTATTTAGTCATTTGAACCTGCTCCAAAACGTTCCAAACCGCTCTCTGTCGAGGGGGAAGAGGCGTTTCCTCTTCCCCCTCGCGTCTTCTCCGTCCCCTTCCATCGCTCACAGGATGCCATGCTTGCCAGTATCGCCCTTTTTTCTCCGCCGTACGCCACGCTGACCTATGCCCTGCCGGAGGAATTTCCGGAAATGTTCTGGCGTCCGGGACTGCGCGTCGCCGTGCCGCTGGGAGGCGGAGCGAACGCCGCCGGTTCCCTGCGCGCCGGTATGCTGCTGGCCCCCGCGCAACAGGAGGACCTGCCGCAGGGCGTCGTCTGCAAGACGCTGGCCTGGCCGCTGGAAAGCGAACCGCTTGTGCCGCCGGAGCTGCTGGCGCTGGCGCTGGACCTGTCCCTGCGGCAGGGGATGAGCGTGGGGCAGGCGCTGGGGCACATGCTGCCGCAGGGGCTGCGCTCCACGCGCGTGCGCCTGCGCGTTCTGGAAGACGCCTCGCGCGGCGGGCGGACCCTGAAACTGCGGGAGGCGGCCTTTGCGCCGCAGGAGGAACGCCGCCGACTGGCCGAAGCGCTCATACGGGGATCGGCGCGACTTGTCCCGGCAGGCGACGATCCCGCCGACGGGGAACGCTGCCTCCTGCGCGTGGAACCGCCGTGGCCCATCCGGCCCGCGGCCCTGCGACAGCGCGACGTGCTGGATTATCTGCTGGAACACGGCGGCGTCACCCGGCGTCGGCTGCTGCAGGCTCTGGGCCGGAGCGCGGCCCCTGCGCTGACGAGTCTGCTCGCCGCCGGGCATGTGGTCCTGCAACACGACGACGCCATGGCGGATGAAGAGGAAGCCGGGCTCGACCTGCTGCCGCCCGCGCCCGCGCCCTACGCCCTGAACGAGGATCAGCGGCGCGCGCTCGACGATCTGGTAGCCGCCGCCGACGCGGACACGGCCGCCGCCCGGCTGCTTTTCGGCGTGACCGGCAGCGGCAAGACCGCCGTTTATCTCGCGCTGGCGCGCCACTGTCTGTCACGCGGCAAAAGCGTCTTTCTGCTGGCCCCGGAAGTGGCGCTGGCGCTGAAGCTGCACCGGGACGCCGCCTGCCTGCTTCCCGACGTTCCCCTTTTCCTTTCGCACGGCTACCAGACGCCCGCCCGACGCGACGCCGTCTTCCGCCGTCTGGCTGCCCGGCGGGAGCCCTGCCTCGTCGTGGGCACGCGCTCGGCCCTGTTTCTGCCTGTCCCCAATCCCGGATGCGTCATTCTCGACGAGGAACACGACGCCTCCTACAAGCAGGACGAAGGCATGCCCTATCACGCCAAGGAAGTTGCCTGGTTCCGCATGACGCACACCGGGACGGGCAAGGGCGGCTTGCTGGTACTGGGCTCGGCGACGCCCGACATCCAGACGTTTCACGCGGCACGGCAGGGCGCTCTGCCCCTGCTGCGTCTGCCGCACCGCGTCGGCGCGCGCACCCTGCCGGAAGTGGAACTGGTGGATATCTGCGGCATGGCCCCCGCCGCCGAGGCCGAGGGACTGCTTGCGCCGCGCTGCGAAGAGGCCCTGCGCGAAACCCTCGCCCGCGGGGAACAGGCCGTCGTGCTGCTCAATCGCCGCGGATATGCGCCGCTCATCTACTGTCTGGACTGCAAGGCCACGCTCAAATGTCCGCACTGCCAGATCGGCCTGACCTATCACAAGGGACGGGAACGCCTGTTATGCCATTACTGCGGCTACAGCGTCCCGTTTCCCCTCCCCTGTCCGTCCTGCCACGGCGTCAATTACCTGCCCATGGGCGAAGGCACGGAACGGCTTGCCGAACGCCTGTCCGTACTGGCCGGACGCCCCGTATTGCGACTGGATCGGGACAGCACCCGCCGCCCCGGGCGCATGGAGGAAATTCTCGAGGCCTTTGCCCGGCAGGAATCCCCCATTCTTGTCGGAACGCAGATGCTGTCCAAGGGGCATCATTTCCCGCTGGTGACGCTGGCGATTGTCGCCGACGGGGATCTCGGCCTCAACCTTCCCGATTACCGCGCCGCGGAGCGATCCTTCCAGCTTCTGGTACAATCCGCCGGTCGGGCGGGACGCGGCGACCGTCCCGGCCGGGTGCTGATCCAGACCCGCGACACGGGACATTACTGCTGGAAATATGTTCCCGACGCCGACTACGAGGGCTTTTACGAAGAGGAAGTCGCCCGCCGCGAGAAGTTTTCCTATCCCCCGTTTTCCCGTCTGGCCCTTATCCGGCTTTCGCACGACATGCAGGACGCGGCGGGCGCCGCCGCCGTGCAGGCGCTGGCGGCGGTGCTGCGCCGGGAGGCCGGAGCCCGCCGCGTGCGCCTGCTGGGTCCCGCCCCGGCGCCTCTCGCCGTCCTGCGGGGCCGCAGGCGCTATTACTGCCTGCTCAAGGGACAGGACTGGACGCCCCTGCGCCAGATTTATTTTGCGGCCCTCGCCGCGCCGGAGAGCAGGCA
>CAJMRA010000335.1 GCA_905215675.1 uncultured bacterium
GGGCGGCGCTGTGCCGCCGCCTCGCGTTTCACCTTTTTCAAAGGTGAAACGCTCATGAGCATTTTCAGGGCGTCCCGGGCTGCGGACGTCCCTTTTCCCGATTTTCTATCCTTCGAGGCTGCCATGCAGGATGACGATACGTTGAAGCGTCTGTATATCGAACCCACGTCGCGCTGCAATCTGCGCTGCGCCATGTGCTTTCGCAAGAGCTGGATTGACGAGACCGCGGGCGACATGAGCGAAACCACGTTTCAGCGGACGCTTGCCCATCTGCCGGAATCGGTGGAAACGGTCTTTTTCGGCGGCATGGGCGAACCGCTCGCTCATGCGCATATTACGGAGATGGTGCGCGCCGTCGCTGCTGCCGGGCGCAGGACGGAGCTGCTCAGCAACGGATCGCTGCTGGACGGGGCGCGGGCCGAGGCCCTGCTGGATGCGGGCCTCGACATGCTCTGGCTTTCCGTGGATGCGCTGGACGACGCCGCCTACGGCGCCATCCGCTGCAACGGCGATTTGACGAAGCTCAGGGAGCATATACTCCGGTTCAATCAGCTCCGCTTCCGTCTCGACCGGCCCGTGCGGCTGGGGCTGGCCTTTGTGGTCATGAAGAGCAATGCCCGCGATCTGGCGAAGCTCCCCTATTTCGCCCAGTATTATCACATCAACGAAGTCAATATTTCCCACGTGATCCCCACGGAGGAGCACGCCGCCGGGGAACTGCTGTACCGTCAGGTCGTGGGCAGCGATCTCGGGGGCGATTCCCTGCTTCCCGCCTCGCCGCGCATTCATATGCCGCTGATGGACTGGACCCAGCCCGATGTGGCCTATGGCGCGGCGGGGCTGCTCAGTTCCGGCATGTGCGAGATATTCCTTTCGGGGCAGCGCATCCGCCGTCCCTCCCGGCGTTGCCGCTTCATCGACGAGGGCATGGCCTTTGTCCGGCATGACGGCATGGTGAGTCCCTGCATGTCCCTGTTGCGCAGCTCCCGTCTGTACTGGGGCGGGCGGACGCGCGTCACGAAGCATCATTTTTTCGGCAACGTGGACGAGCGGCCGTTGACGGATATCTGGAACAGCCCGGAATACCGGGATTTCCGGCGGCGGGTGAGGGAGTTCGAATTCTCGCCCTGCTGCCGTTGCAGCCAGTGCGACAACTGGGAGCGGAGCCTGCCGGACTGCTACGGCAACGAGGCTCCCACCTGCGGCGCGTGCCTCTGGTCGGAAGGCATCATCAGTTGTCCGTAGCGCGTGAGGTCTTTTTTAAGGTAAAACACGCCGCGCTTCCGGCGTCCTTCTCCGGTCGCCTGTCCGGGCGCAGCGGCAAAAGACCCGTCCGTCCGGCAGTTTTGGGCAAGAATTCGCGTAAATCGTCGCTGTATCCCGTGTTCGCGGCACGGTATTCTGGACGGGCAGGCAACGGTTCCGCTTGCGGGGAATGCCGCGGGGTCGTCTGTCTTTCCGGGATGTCCATGCAAGGCAATGGAGGTGTGCCATGACTTTTTCCCGTCGTGATTTTGTGAAGGGAAGCGTTTTTACCGTGGGCGCGCTGGCAACGGCGTCCCTGCCCGCGATGGTCCGGGCCGCGGAAAGATCGAAGGTCTATTTCAGCAGGGAACTCGGCCCCGAAAGCCTGATCCGCCTCTACGGCATGATCAACGGCGACATAGGCGGCAGGGTTGCCGTCAAGCTGCATACGGGCGAGCCGTCCGGCCCCAACATCCTCCCCCGGGAATGGGTGCGGGCCTTTCTGGCGCAGCTGCCGAACGCCACTGTGGTGGAATGCAACGTCCTCTACGACAGTCCGCGCCAGACAACGGAAGGGCATCGCAGGACGCTGGAACAGAACGGCTGGACCGCCTTTACCACGGTGGACATCATGGACGAGGACGGCGACGCCATGCTGCCCGTGCCCGGCGGCAGGTGGCTCAAGGAAGTGGCCGTAGGCAAGCATTTGCTGAATTATGATTCCATGGTTGTGCTGACGCATTTCAAGGGGCACGTCATGGGCGGCTTCGGCGGTTCCCTCAAGAATATCGCCATCGGCTGCGCTTCGGGCAAGGTGGGCAAACGGCAGATTCACAGCGACGGCAACCAGCTCTGGGCGGGCGGGCCGCTGTTCATGGAACGCATGGTGGAAGGCGGCAAGGCCGTGACGCATCATTTCGGCAGGCGCATCGCCTATATCAACGTGCTGCGCAACATGTCCGTGAGCTGTGACTGCGAAGGCGTCAATGCCGAGCCGGTCCGCGTGCCCGATCTGGGCATTCTGGCATCCACGGACATTCTGGCCGTGGACAAGGCGTCCGTGGATATGGTGTACGGCCTGCCGGAAAAGGTGCGCGCGCCGCTGGTGGAGCGCATCGAGTCCCGTTCGGGCCTGCGTCAGCTTTCCTATATGAAGGAAATGGGCATGGGCAGCGACGACTACGAGCTGATAACCGTGTAGAGCATTTTTTTAGGGCGTTTCACGGAAAGAAAACGGGCCCCGTCGACGACGTCGACGGGGCCCGTTCATGAATATAGCGCTGCCCGGCGGTTTCCTCCATGGCGGGCCGCCGGGGGACGGCGATGCAGGGCTTGTCGCGCGCGTTCCCGTTCCCCGTCATCCTCCTGAATAAAGCGCGCTGGGGGAGGGGTGGGGGTCAGG
>CAJMRA010000336.1 GCA_905215675.1 uncultured bacterium
TAGAGCAATTTCAGTTTGAAACGCTGCGCGTTTCAAACCATACGGCCTGTCGTTTTGCGGAAAAGCGCGGTTTTTCCGCTCACTTTGGGCCGGGCGGCGCTGTGCCACCGCCTCGCGTTTCACCTTTTTCAAAGGTGAAACGCTCTAGCGCAAGTTCCGTTTGAAACGCCCTAAGCCTGGGCGGCCAGCTCGTCGAGCAGGCCCTGCGGCACCTCGAAGCCCAGTTCCGCGGCCTTGGCGGCGGCGTCGCGGGCTTCGGCGATCCGGCCCTGATCCAGATGGCACAGCGCCAGATTGTTCCAGGCCGGAGCAAAGCCAGGATGCTTTTCGATGATGGCCTTGCACTGCTTTTCGCAGGCGTCCAGCTCGCCCTTCATGAAATAGGCCGTGGCCAGCGCGTTCTGCGCCTGCACGAAATCGGGGTCCCACTTCAGAGCCTTGTTCAGGGCGGTAATGGCCTTGTCGGGATTGCCGCGCTGCAAATGCACGAAGGCGATATTGCTCCACGGCACGGGGAACTTGGCGCGGCAGTTGGCGGCCTCTTCGTTGTAGCGCAGGCAACCGTCCAGATCGCCGCGCTCAAGACAGATGCCGCCGAGCTGCACGTAGGCTTCGGCCAGATGCGGCGAGTTGCGCACGGCCTGCAACAGCGCGGCTTCCGCGCCCACGAAGTCGCGCTTGCTCAGCAACGCCAGACCAAGATTGTAGTGGTGCGTGGCGCACTGATCGTTTGCCGCGATCTCGCTCTTGAGGTCGGCGATGTATTCGTCAATATCGTCGTAGCGTTCTTTCATAGAAGATGTCCTTCCTTTCTCAGGAGATCGCGATACCAGAGGCAGAAGTCAAGCGTGCCCAGGTATTTTTCATCCCGGTTTACCACGCCGAGAGCGCATTCCAGCGCGCCGCGGGCGTAATCGTTGCTGTACTGGCCTTTTTTGGCCGCTTGTTGCAAAAATTCGCGCACCAGCTGCTGCGTGGTGCGCTTGGTCACGTCCATGCGCAAATCGAGCGGGTCATTGGGCTTCTGGAAGGGGTCCCAGTTGTCGTAGCCGATGCGATCCACGAACTTGCGCCGACGGGGATTCATGCGTTCGTAAATCTGGCGCTTCTGCTCTTCCTGATCATCGGTGAGCTGCTGCGGCGTCCCGTCGCGAAAGACCGTCGCCGGAATGGAGCCGAACAAGTGCGGCATGGAAAAATCTCCTTGTAAGAATCCGGGGAACACGCCGGACCGCGACACAGGGCCGCCGAAAGAACCACGCGCGACACGCGCGGCAACGTCAGGCCTTTTCGCGGGGAGCGGGACCGATGCCCAGATAGGTTTCGTCGTAGCTGGTCAGCAGCGCCATGGACAGCGGCACATAGACTTCGTGCAGCTCGGAGAAACGGCTCCCCACGGCCTCCTGAATATCCCGGCTCAGGGCGTCGAGACGTTCGTACATCTTGTCCATGAAAACGGTCGGATACGCCGTACCCTTCTCGAAGGCCGCCAGCCCGCAGACATGCCCGCGTCCGCCGATGGCCGTGGGCACGCCGTACACGCGACAGGTGATGGGGCGCGCCTCGTAGAGCACGCAGCGTTCGTCGTCGCCCAGAAGCGGGCAACGGGACTTGATGCGCGCGGCCTCTTCCATGATTTTTTCCGGCGCTTCGCCCGCCTTTTCGGCGCGGAAAAGATCGCGCTTGATGCGCGTCAGATGCCGGTCCGTCTCCGAGGCCCGCGCCAGTATGGCGGAGCGCTCCGGCCCGTAGCCGAATTTTGCGCCGAAAGCCCTGTTGATATACATGGCTTCAACCAGCGGCAGGTCAAAAAGAGCGTTGCAGCAGTCGCTGCAGCCTTCCCGGCAGCTGACGCAGGTCGGAAAATCGCTGCGAATTTTTTCAAAAAGCGCGTCGGCGCCGCTGCGGAGGCGTTCGTATTCCTGAAAAATGGGAGTCAGATCGGGTATCATGCCTTGTTCTCATACGCCCCGGCCCCGTGCGACGGGGGAGCGCTCTGTTGGAGCCTTTCGCTTCTGGCCGGGCGGCGCTGTGCCGCCGCCTCGCGTTTTTCCTTTTTCAAAGGCAAAAAACTTTAAGAAAGTGCCGCCAGGCGCTTCTCGCACCCGGCGGCACCGAAAACTCTCAGGAGGCCGCACCGGCGGCGCTCCCGAAGAGACGACTACTGTTCTTCAACGGAAATGGCGTTGGATTCGCACACTTCCACGCAGGATTCGCAGCCGAGGCATTCTTCGGCGTTTTCAGGCACGGACTTGCCGTCTTCGATCTTGTACACTTCCACGGGGCACACGTCCACGCATTCGCCACAACCCACGCACTTGTCGGTATCGACATTCACATTGTAGCCCATTGTCTTCCTCCAGAAGTATGATGTCCGCAAAAGTCTGACGCTTCTGCCGACGCGACAGTCGTCGCATTCCCTGCATAGCGTCCGCACTGCATGCTGTCAAGCCCCGACGCCTGCAAACAGGACAGGACGCCCCGCGCCCCGTCCGGAACATTTTCAGTCTGAAACGCCGTGCGTTTCAAACCATACGGCCTGTCGTTTCGCGGAAAAAACGCGGTTTTTCCGC
>CAJMRA010000337.1 GCA_905215675.1 uncultured bacterium
GGCGGCGGCACAGCGCCGCCCGGCCCAAAGTGAGCGGAAAAACTGCGTTTTTTCCACAAAACAGACGTCGGCACAAATAGTTTGACATCGAACTATTTGCATCCTATGTTCCCCCACGACCGGCGAAAAACCGCCGCCCCCATCCCTCAACCGGGCGCCCCCCCGCAGGAAACACCATGGACAAGACGGCCTCCCTGGCGGCTCTGCTGCTGTATTTTGCGCTGCTTCTGCTGATTGTGCTCAAGGAAAAAAAGAATCATACGGTGGAAGACTACTTTTTTGCCGGGCGCACCCTGCCGTTCTGGGCGCTTTCCATCACCTTCGTTGCCTCGTGGTGGGGAGCCGGTTCCGCGCTTTCGACGGCGGATCTGGCCTACGACGACGGCTTCGGCGCGTTCTGGTACTACGGCGTGCCCGTCCTGCTGGCCACCTTTCTCATGACGCTCGGCGCAAAGCGCATTCGCGGCATCGGCTACCTCACGCAGGGGCGGATGATGTCCGTACGCTATTCCCCGGCCGCGGCCTGCCTGCTGTCCGTCATGATTCTGCTGTTCATGACGTTTGCGGCGGCCTCCCAGATGGTGGGCATCGGAGACTTTTTCGGCGGCTATCTCGGCATCGACTATGAAGCCGCCGTCTTTCTCGGAACGGGCATCGTCCTCTTCTATTCGCTCTTCGGCGGCTTTCGCGGGGTGGTGCTGACGGACATCCTGCAATGCGTGCTGCTGGCAATCTCCGCCCTTGTCGTCTGCTGGATTGCCCTGGACCGATGCGGCGGCCTTGACGCCGTGGCCCTGGCCGCGCAGCGGCACGGCAAGCCCGCCTATATGAGCTTCTGGGCGGGCGCGGAAAAATATCTGCCGTACGTGATCACCTTCGGCTGCTCATGGATGATTCAGGCCAACATCTGGCAGCGCATCTCGGCCGCGCGCACCACCGACGACGCGCGGCGCATGACCACGCTCGGCTTTTTTCTCTACATTCCGCTCTATCTGATTGTCGTGGCGACGGGCATGGCGGGACTTGTGCTTTTCGATGCCCTGCCGCAGGGCGGCGTCGTGACGGCCATCGTCAATACCTGTATGCCGCCGACGCTGGCCGCCGTGGTCTTTGTCGGCATTGCCGCCGCCATCATGTCCACCATGGATTCCCTGCTCAACACCGGAGCCATGACGCTGGCCCTCGATCTGTTCCCCGGCTCCGGCGACGAGCGGAAGCAGCTGGCCTTCTCCCGGCTGGCGACCGCGCTGGTCACCGCACTGGCCCTGCTCATCGCCCTGCGCATCCGCTCCTTCCTCGACGTCTCCTGGATTGCCTCCGACGTCATCACCACGGGAGCGTTCGTGCCGCTGGTTCTCGGCTTTTTCTGGCGTCGGGGCAACAGCCGCGGGGCGCTGGCCTCCATGCTGCTCGGGCTCTGTTACAGCTGTTACAACCTGCTGGCGACCCTCGGCCTCCCGCTGCCCATGTTCTGGAAAACGCAATCCCTGCTGCAAACAGGGCTGGGCGTGGCGATCTCGCTCTGCGCCTATGTGGGCGTCAGCCTGCTCACGCCCGCGGAATACGACCGGGCCGACGCCTTCATGCAGGGGCGGCCGTCGCCCGGGACGGCGGCATAGCGCCGCCCGGCCCGAAGCGGGCGAAAAACCGGCGGCAAACAGGGGATCAGGCCCTTGTGTCCTTCCCGCGAAACACGATAGGATTACGAAAGAGAACGTCGCCGTTCTCCCGTCGCAGCTCCTGCGACGCCGTTTTCCGTCGCAACAGCGGACGATGCTCACGAGGTACGCATGACCACCGATTATGTAGGCAAACTGGAACAACTGGAACAACGTCTGCGCGGCATGCTCTCATCGCACAAGCGCGGCGACTCCCTGGACGCCATGGCCAAGCTGTTCGGCCAGATTCAGCAGACGCGACGCCAGCTGCTGCTGGAACGGGGAGAAGAAACCGTCATGCCCATTGCCTGGTCGCCGCTCTGGGACATCTGCACGCCAACTCCGCAGGTCATGTCCAGCGGACGCCGCCTCTTCCTGCTTTACCATGCCCACTGCATCGGCGACGAAGCCTGCCCCGTCGTGGCCGTCGCCGAATTCAAGGACTATGAATGCTACCGCTTTTCCGGCTTCAACAGTGAAATGATCGAAAATCATCCCTACCGGGAACGCGGTCTTGAGGCCTACGCGGCGCATATTGTCGTCAACTCTCTCTGGATACGCCGCGAACAGGGCATCAACGTGGTTCCCCCCCTGCACGACGACTGCTCCTGGGACATGTACCGTCACTATTTCCTGACCTTCCCCGACAATCTCTTTGAATGTCTGGCCAAGGATCATGAGGTCAAGATATTCCCCGGCGGCATGCAGACGGCCATGCAGACCATTCAGGAACAGCTCGCGGTCGAAGTGCAGGAAGAACTCAGCAAGAACAACTCCTGATCCCCGCGCTTCCTTTTTACGAAAAAATACGCATGGACGGGTGCGCCCCGTCCATGCGTATTTTTTCGTGTGCAACGCCGTGCGTTGCACACCATGAGCATTTTTAGAG
>CAJMRA010000338.1 GCA_905215675.1 uncultured bacterium
TTCTGCGAAACGACAGGCCGTATGGTTTGAAACGCGCAGCGTTTCAAACTGAAATGCTCATGGGGCTGGAACTTCCCGAAGCATTGACGGGGACCGGCAAGCGCCACATGTTCCGCAGGTCCGCAGCGCTTCGGCAATCAACAACACCGCATGGCGCGGGGAAAAGTCCCCCGCCCTTCCGCGCGCCGTGCGCCCCTGGGAAACAGGTATGCAAATCTTTTCGGATTTTCAGGCAGTCTGGCTGCTGCTTGCCCATGCGCTTTCCTGGTTCGGCGTCGTACATGCCCTGCTGACCAAGCGGGACCCCCGTTCCGCTCTGGGCTGGACGGCCGCCATGCTCTTTCTGCCGGTGCTGGGCCTGCTGGCTTATCTGCTGCTCGGCATCAGCCGGGCCGAGAGCCGCGCGGCCAGACTCCTGCACAGGGCGGCGCAGGCACAACCGGACTATGCCCATCCCGCTCCCCCGCACAAGCACAAGGGAACGCCGGAGCAGGCCATACAGCTGGAACGTCTCGGACGGCGGCTCGGCAGTCAGAGTCTTTGCGGCGGCAACAGCCTGCGCATGCTCCTCAACGGCGACATGGCCTATCCCGCCATGCTCAACGCCATTCATCAGGCGCGGGATCACGTCTATCTGGCCACCTATATCTTTCGGGACGGTTTTGTGGGACGCCGCTTTGCCGAAGCGCTGGCCGAGGCGGCCGCACGCGGCGTCGATGTCCGCCTGCTGGTGGACGGTTTCGGCGGTTCGGCCTACAGCCTGCGCAAGCCCTGGAAAAAGCTCCCCGCCCGGGGCGTCCGCGTGGCCCGCTTCCTGCCGCCCCGCCTGTTGCCGCCCAATTTCAGCATCAATCTTCGCAATCACCGCAAGGTACTTGTCTGCGACAATATCGCCTTCACCGGCGGCATGAACATTGCCGACAATCACCTGACGCGCGGCCGCCGCGGCGATGTCCGCGACGTTCATTTCCGCTGCGTCGGTCCCATCGTCCGGCAGCTGCGCCGGTCCTTCATGCTGGACTGGGGCTTTGCCACCGGCGTCTACGATCCCCTGCCCGAATATCCCGACGCCGCCGTCCATGCCGAAAATGCCTGCCTGTGCCGCGTTGTTCTCGACGGCCCCGGTTCGGAAGCGGATACGCTCAACGATCTGTTCTGCGGCGCCGTCAACTGCGCGCGCCGCAGCGTGCGTATCATGACCCCCTATTTCCTGCCTTCCCACGATCTCATGAGCAGCCTGCGCAGCGCCGCCCTGCGCGGGGTCGATGTGCGCATTGTCCTTCCGGGGCACAACAATCTTCCCTTCGTCCACTGGGCAACGTTCCGCCTGCTGCCGACGCTGCTTGAGGCCGGCATTCACATCTGGTATCAGCCCCCGCCCTTTGTCCACAGCAAGCTGCTTGCCGTGGACGGCTATTATGCGCAAATCGGTTCGGCAAATCTCGACGCCCGGAGCCTGCGGCTCAATTTCGAACTGAACATGGAAGTCTTTGATCGCACGTTCCATGACAGTGTGGCCGCTCATATTGACGCCGCCATTGCCGCAGGCGTGGAACTCTCCCTCGACAACCTGCGTTCCCGCCCCCTGCCCGTCAAACTCCGCGACGCCGCCTGCTGGCTGTTCTCTCCCTACCTGTAGAGCGTTTTCCTTTTGCAAAAGGCAAAATGCCCATGATGGACAAAAATCCCGTTTTGTGATTTCAGTCACGGAAAATCACGGTAATCCCGTCATAGTAAAAGTGTTTACACATAAACCGGGGCATGGAGCGTTTTATCCTGGAAAAATAAAACGCGAGGCGGCGGCACACCGCCGCACGGCCAAAAGTACGCGAAAAAACAGCGCTTTTTCCGCAAAACGGCAGGCCGTATGGTTTGAAACGCAACGCGCTTCAAACTAAAAATGCTCCAAACCGCCATGAAAAAACAATCAACAGGATACTCAATGCGCCGCAAAGATCGTGAAATGCCTGCGGACTTCGCCCGCATGGTTCTGGATAAAAGCCTCTGGGTCACGCTTGCCATGCTGGACCCCGACGGGCATCCCTATGCCGTTCCCGTCAGTATCGTCCGGGAAGGGGACAACATCTACTTTCATGCCGCCAAGGCCGGACGCAAAACGCGCTGCCTGAAAAACAGGCCCCGCGTCTGCCTTGTGGCCGTCGGCGACGCCCGCCCCGTCGCCCGGCACTTCACCATGGAATTTTCCTCGGCCGTCGTCCACGGCACAGCGCAGGAAGTTGTGGAAACGGAAGAAAAAATCCACGCGCTGCGCCTGCTCTGCCTGCGTTATGCCGGAGAAAACATGAACAATTTCGAGGAAGCCGTGGAACGCAGCCTCTCCCGTACGGCCATCTGGAAGATTTCCATTGATGAGTTATCCGGCAAGCGTAAAAAATACGACGCCGACGGCACGGAACTCACCTTTGCCGCCGGCTGGCCGGAACAGGATGCCGCCGGGCAGAAAAACTGATCCCGCCCGCTCCGCGCACAATAGAGCGCTTCACCTTTGAAAAAGGTGAAACGCGAGGCGGCGGCACAGCGCCGCC
>CAJMRA010000339.1 GCA_905215675.1 uncultured bacterium
AAAGTGAGCGGAAAAACCGCGTTTTTTCCGCGAAACGACAGGCCGTATGGTTTGAGACGCATAACGTTTCAAACTAAAAATGCCTATCGCGGAGATTGCGCAGCAGCTTTGCCGCGAAGGCCGCCGCCCCGAACCCGTTGTCGATATTGGTCACGGCAATGCCGGGCACGCAGCTGCACAGCATGGTATTCAGGGCCGCGCGTCCGCCTTCCCCCACGCCGTAGCCCACCCCGGCGGGCACGGCCAGAACAGGGCAGGGCACCAGACCGGCCAGCACGCCGGGCAGGGCTCCCTCCATGCCGGCCACGGCAATGATGATGGTCGCCGCGCGCATGGCCTCGATATGGGGCGTCAGACGATGCAGCCCGGCGACGCCCACGTCGGGAATGAAACCGCAGTCGATATTCCAGAAGCGCAACGTGCCGTAGGCTTCGGCGGCAACGCGCATGTCCGCCGCTCCAGCGCTCATGACCAGCACGTCGCCCCGGGAAGGCCAGGGAGGCCCCAGACGGAGCGCGCCATCCCCCACGGCGAACAGGCGGGCATCCTCCCAGTAACGTCCGTCGGGGAAATGCTCCAGCAGCAGCGCGCCCTGCCGCGCGTCAACGCGGCTGACCAGCACCGGCGCGCCGTCGGCCGCCAGCCCGCCGACCGCGCCGATCAGGGCGCTGTCGCTCTTGTTGGGCGCAAAGACAACCTCGCCCAGATTGGTACGCAGCTCCCGCTGGGTATCCAGCGCAAGGCCGTTCAGCGTATCCCGCACCGGCTCCAGCGCAAGGCGGGCCAGCGCGCTTTCCGGCGACATCACGCCTCCGGCCACCGCGCGCAACAATTCTTCCACATGTTTTTTTTCCATGGCAGGCCTTATAAGATAGACGCGCGCGTTTTGCCAGCGCACATTCCGCAATATTCGGGGGCGGGGACGCCGTCCATACGTTGCATTATGGGCCGCAACGCGCTACATGAACCCAATGTCTATGCGCCGTCTACTTTTTCTTGCGCCTGCTCAGGCGGTTTCCACGGTCTTCACGCCCCTGCGTGAAGCCGGTTTCGAACTGGGCATGGCCGAAAACATGAAAGGGGCTTCCCTGTTTCTGGAGAAGTCCGATCCGGGCGTCATCTTCGCGCGTCCGACCATGCCGGGATTCAAGGTGGAGGAACTCCTCGCGTTCGGCGCGGACAAGGCCGAATTTCCTCCCGTCATTGTCATTACGGACAAGGGCGACGCCCGGGAAGCCGAACGACTGATGAGCCTCGGCGCGCGCGACTACTGGCTTGAACCGCTTGACATGGAGCGGATCGCCGCCGTAGCCCGCGAACCGCGGGCCCCCGTCCCCGTGCCCGCCCTCTCCACACTCGGCGGGCACAAGCCTTCCTATGACAAGGGACCGAAAATCGTGGGGCATGCGCCCGCCATCCGGCGCGTGCTGAAACTGGCGCGTCAGGTCGCCGGTTCCAAGGCCACGGTTCTTATTTCCGGCGAATCCGGGACGGGCAAGGAAATGTTCGCCCGCTATCTCCATGCCATGAGCAAGCGGGCCTCCGGCCCCTTCATTGCCGTCAACTGCGCCGCGCTCCCGGAACATCTGCTGGAAAGCGAACTGTTCGGTCACGAAAAGGGGGCCTTTACCGGCGCCATCGCCCGCAAGCTCGGCAAATTCGAACTTGCCGACGGCGGTACGCTGCTGCTGGACGAAATTTCCGAAATGGATCTGGCGCTTCAGGCAAAACTGCTTCGCGTGCTCCAGGAAGGCGAAGTGGACCGCGTGGGCGGCACGGAAACCATCAAGGTGGACGTGCGCGTTCTGGCCACCACCAACCGCGATCTGGAAGACTGGGTCAAGCAGGGCAAATTCCGGCAGGACCTCTATTTCCGCCTCAATGTCATTCCCCTGCGCCTGCCTTCCCTGAAAGAACGCGGCGACGACGTGCTGGAGCTGGCCCGCTTCTTCATGAACATGTATATCCGGGAATACAGCCTCCCGCCCGTGGAGCTGTCTCCGGCCGCCATCGAATGGCTGCGTTCCTATGCCTTTCCCGGCAATGTGCGCGAACTGCAAAACCTCATGGAACGCGCCGTGCTGCTGGCCAACGGCCAGCCGATACAGCCCGCGCATTTCCTGCTGGAAGACGAGGAATGGCCGCTGTTTGACGAGGACGAACAGGAAGATCGCGAAAGCGCGTCTCCCGCGCCCGCCAATTCCGCCGCTCCCGGAACGGGAACGAACGCCCTTGCCGGTCCCGTCATTCCCCTGCACGAAATGGAACGCCTCATGATCATCAAGGGGCTGGAGGCCACGTCCGGCAACCGGACCCAGGCAGCGGAACTTCTCGGCATCTCCGTGCGGACGCTGCGAAACAAGCTCAATGAATACAGAACGTTGGGTCATCCCATAGACTGACGTTCCTCCAACGGAAAAAACCGGCGAAAAAAATATTTTTTTTGCTTGACCTCCCGGAGGTTTTTCCGTAGAACTCTTTTCACCGGGAGGGCAGTTAGCTCAGCTGGTAGAGCACCGCCTTCACACGGCGGGGGCCACAGG